>PLBD01000169.1:11659-18741 GCA_003135315.1 Acidobacteriaceae bacterium
GTGCTGCCCCGCTCCTTCGGCGACGACGATGACCGCGTGCCGCCGCTCCAGCAGGCGTCGATGCAGAACGGCCAGAAGCCCACTCTCGCCCTCCAGCTTGAATGACACTTCGGGAACCAGGGTGAAGTTGACTTCCTGGCTGGCCAGCGTGGCTCCGGCGGCGATGAAGCCCGAGTCGCGGCCCATCACCTTCACGATGCTGATGCCATTGTGGACGCAGTGCGCTTCCACATGCGCTGAATCGATCACGTCCTTGGCCTTTTCAATTGCCGTGAAGTAGCCGAACGACCGATTCACATACTGCACGTCATCGTCGATGGTCTTCGGAATCCCAATCATCGCGATCTTCAGCTTGCGCCTCTGAATCTCCGTGGCCACGTCGTGCGCACCGCGTTGGGTGCCGTCGCCGCCCACGGTGAACAGCACATTGATGCCGCGCTGCTCCAGGAAATCGACGATGATGTCGGCGCTGACCGGGCCGCGCGAGGTGCCCAGCAGCGTGCCCCCGAACTGGTGAATGTTGTTGACGATCTCGGCGTTCAGCCACATCGGCGCCTTGGATGCCTCCGACGAAAAGCCCGAATAGCCGTAGCGCACCCCCATCACCGCGGGCACGCCATAGTGATAATGCAGCTGAAGGTAGACGGAACGGATGACGTTGTTCAGACCTGGACACAGCCCGCCGCAGGTCACAATGGCGACCTTCGTCTTTGCCGGCTCGAAGAAAAGGTGCTCGCGCGGACCCGCGCGTTCGAAAAGCTGGTCATCACTCTCGAACGGATTGCGGTAATACATTCCGTCGTGAATGAATGTGCTCTCGATGGAGCCGAGCGCGTCCAGGCGCAGCGGCGAGCGGAATTGGCGCGGGCCGAGGTCGGAGATGGCGATCTTTTCGCTCATGACGTGGCGGGAGTTATTTCTTCGGCTTCATGATCTGCCATGCCGAGTCGGGCAGGCGGCGTCCAATCATGCTGAAGCTGCTGGAGCCGGCCAGCATCTCCCCTCCGTCCATGTATACCATCTCGCCATTAATGTAACCGGCGTGATCGCTGACTAGAAATGCCGCCAGATTGCCGATTTCCTCCAGAGTTCCAAAGCGGTGCAGCGGATTGTGGTCGAGTAGCGCTTTTTCTAGCTCGGGCGTGGGCAGCAGCCGCGAGAAAGCGCCTTCGGTGCGAATCGCTCCGGGAGCGATGGCGACAAAGCGAACGCCGCGGCCGCCCCATTCGATCGCCAAGCTGCGGGTCAGCGCCGCGACGCCGGCCTTCGCGACGGCGCTGGGAACCACGTAGGCCGATCCGGTATCGGCGTAGGTGGTCGTGATGCTGAGGACAACGCCCTTATGCTGCGACGCGAGCCAGCGGCGCCCGCATGCCAACGTCATGTTGATAGAGCCCTTCAGCACGATGCCGATGACAGCATCGAAAGCGTGTGGCGACAGCTCTTCCGTCTTTGCCAGGAAATTACCGGCAGCGTTATTCACCAGCACGTCGAGCGGACCGCTCGACCAGAGTTTCTCGATGAGCGCCTCGACGTCCTCGGGGTAGCGGACGTCGCATGCGAAGCCTTCGATCGTGCCGCCCGTCGCGGCAGACAACTCCGTGGCGGTCTTCTGCACAACTTCAAGCCTGCGGCCGCAGATATAAACCGTGGCGCCGAGCTGTAGAAAGCGCTCGGCCATGGCGCGGCCCAGACCGGTGCCGCCGCCGGTGATCAGAATGCGTTTGTTTTTCAGGAGATCGTTGGCAAACATAGCGCCCTTTCGGAAGGGATAAGCTACCACGCGAGAAGCGGGGATGTCAGTGAGGAGCCAACGGCGAAACAGCGAACCGCGCCCTTCTTACACCTGTGCTAATCGCACTTCGGAGCTGCTGCGCTTGCCGTGTGATGTGGGCGTCACCGGCAAGCGTAGTTGGACCTCAAGGCCATGCGGCGACAGGTTATTCGCCGACACGCTGCCGCCGTGGATAGCCACGGCATTGCGCACGATTGCCAACCCCAGTCCCATGCCGCCGGTGTTGGCGCCGCGCGAATCGTCGACGCGGTAGAACGCCTTGAAGAGCAGTGGCAGCGCGTTCTCTGGAACCCCCGGGCCGTTGTCGCGAACGGAGATCACCGCTGCGCCGTCGGTCTTCTCGAGGCTGACGGCGATTTTGCCGCCCTGGCCGGAGTAGAAAACGGCGTTGCGCACGACGTTCTCAAACGCGCTGCGCAATAAACTGGCATCGCCGTTCATCTTCACTTCGCTGTTGCCATGGAAGGTGATGGTGGCCCCAGTTGCGGCGGCTTCGAAATTGGCGTCGTGCAGCACCTCATCCACGACATCGTTGAGTGAGAGCGGCTCGAATTTCGGCTTCTGCTGGCCGCTTTCCGGTCGCGCGACTGTCAGAATGCGCTCCAGCATGGAATCGAGCTGGATGGTGTCTTGCTCGATGCGGTCCAGCATCTCAGCGCGTTCGCGGTCGTCGGCAGTACTCGCGAGCGCCAGCGCCAGGCGAATACGTGCGATAGGCGAGCGCAGTTCGTGGGAGACGCCGCTCAGCAGATTGCGTTCGCTCTGGATCTGGTTACGCAGTTCGCCGGCCATGATGTCGAAGTCGCGCACCAGGTCGGCAATCTCGTCCTGACGATTGCCCAGGTTTTCGCCGGCCCGGATGTCGAGATTGCCGCGGGCCAACTCGTGGGTAGCATCGCGCATGCGCTCGATCGGCTTGGTCAGATAGTGCGCAATCAACAGGCAAATGATGGCCGAGAAAATCGTTCCCAGCTTCAAGGTCCAGAGCAGGTCGCCTGGAATGCGCTCCGACAGCGGCGGCGGCGTGAGCTCGGCGATCAGCCGGTATTGCCCGCGGTCCGTCGTCACTCGCGCAGCCAGGACGTTGGCTTCGTAGGAATGGTATAAGCCTTCCTGACGGTCGGCGGTTGCGGCAGCCTGCAGAATGCGATCGGGAACGATGCGGCCAGTAAGCTCGTTACCGCTGCCGTCGAGGAGCCAGAATCGCGAGCGGTGCGGGAGCGAAAGACTATCCAGCAACTGGGCCACACCGGCCGTGCCAGTCTGCTCAAAACGTTGCGCCGCAAGCGAAGCCAGCACCGGCATTTCGCGGCGTTCGGGCTGGATCCACCAGGGATGTTCGGAGGAGATGCGGTAGTGGACACGAAGATACAGGGCGCCCAGCAAAATCGCCTGCGCCACCCAGAAAGGCAGAAAGATCTTCCAGAACAGACGGCGGTTCATGCCCGGCTCTTCTCGGATGTTTCGGCGGCGAAGAAGTAGCCGACGCCGCGGATGGGCCGGATGAGGTCTTCGGCTGTGGGACAACCACCCAGCTTCTTGCGCAACCGGCTGACATGCACGTCGACGCTGCGATCGAAGGCATTGAGGGGGCGGCCCAGCGCCACCTCTGCAATCTGCTCGCGGGTCACGACGCTGCCGGCATGGCGCAGCAAAAGTTCCAGCACGTTGAACTCGACCGAGGTCAGGTCCACCGGCGCGTCCCCGCAGGTGACGGAGCGGGCATTCAGCGACATACTGATGCCGCCCACCGAGAGCATCTCTTCATGCCCGGTGTGCGCGGCTGCGGGCGCCGGTTCGCGGGTACGACGAAAGATGGCGCGAACCCGGGCCACCAGCTCGCGAGGATCGAAAGGCTTGGCGAGATAATCGTCGGCGCCGATCTCCAGTCCGAGGATGCGATCGACGGCCTCGCCACGGGCGGTGAGCAGAAGTACGGGAACGGACGACTGTTGACGCAGCGCCTTCAAGAGCTCGAACCCTGAGCCGCCGGGCAGCATCACATCCAGAATGCNNGCGGTGAAGAATTGTTTCGAGATGTGTTTTCAGGGTTCACACTTCTTAACCTTCCTTCACTTACACTTAACTGCGAATGCGCGCTCCGTCCGGTCTAATATTAGTGATCTAATAGTACTGCAACCAATGCGCCGGATTGCAGTTACGTGATATCGGGCAACGCTTTGTGTCTGCTTTGCGTTTGCAAGCGCTGGCGAGGAGGAGTTCTTGTGAAGAATGCGTTCGTTTACCCCGGAGCGCGCAAGAAGCGCGTCTTCTGGGGGTGCTGCCTGGGATTGGCGGTGACGATCGCCATGTGCGCCCTTTTAGCCGGCTGCGGTTCGCAGTCCGCGACGAAGAGCGCAAAGGCCAATACCCCGCCGCCGGCAGTACCAGTCGGAGTTGCCACGGTAAAACAGGGCGAATTCAACGTATACATCACCGGCCTGGGTTCGGTGCAGGCATTTAATACGGTTTCTCTGAAGACGCGCATTGATGGCCAGATCATGCAGGTGAACTTTCGCGAAGGCCAGGACGTCAAAGCCGGTGATCTGCTCATGGTGATCGACCCCCGGCCTTACCAGGTGGCGTTAGCCCAGGCCCAGGCTAATCTGCAGAAAGATGAAGCTCAGCTTAATAACGCCAAGGCACAGTACGAGCGCAATAAAGTTCTTTACGAGCAGGGAGTCATCGCGAAGCAGGACCTGGATACGCTGGAAGCATCCTTCGGGACTTACGAAGGCACGATCGCAGCCGACAAGGCTGCCATCGACAACGCAAAGCTCAACCTTACCTACTGCTATATCAAGTCGCCGGTGCCCGGGCGCGTGGGACTGCGGCAAGTGGATCCCGGCAACTATGTCACGGCGGCCGGCGGGACACCGATGCTCGTCATCACTCAACTGCAGCCGATATCGCTGGTTTTTACCATCCCAGAGGACCAGTTGCAGCAGGTGGCGCAACGCATGCACCAGAGCACGCTGGAGGTCGACGCTTACAGCCGCGATGACCAGACGAAGCTGGCCACGGGCACGCTGCTCACTATCAACAACCAGATCGATCAGACCACCGGAACAGTGCAACTGAAGGCGACGTTCGACAACGCGGACAACGCGCTGTGGCCGAACCAGTTCGTCAATGCGCACCTGTTGCTGGAGAAGCGCAATGACGCCATCACCGCGCCCGCCAGTGCCATGCAGCGCGGGCCGGATGGCACTTACACATACGTAGTCGATAGCAACAATACCGTCCAGATGCGTACGGTCCAGGTTGCCCTCACCCAGGGAAGCACGGTGGTGATTTCATCTGGCTTGCAGGCCGGCGACCGCGTGGTGACTGACGGCCAGGAGAAGTTGCAAGCTGGCATGAAGGTCGCTCCCCAGGCTCCGGCCCATCAAAGAAATGGCGGGACCTCGTCCGGCAATATCGGATCGCAGACATGAGTATTTCGCGGCCGTTCATTCTTCGGCCCATCGCGACGTCGCTGTTGATGGTGGGATTGCTGCTGGTGGGCATTGTGGCCTACCGTCAGTTGCCCATCTCGGCTCTGCCGCAGGTGGATTACCCGACCATCCAGGTGGTGACGTTTTATCCGGGCGCTAGTCCCGACGTTACAGCGTCGTCGATTACCGCGCCCCTGGAGCGCCAGTTCGGCGAGCTTCCCGGCTTGAGCCAGATGACGTCGAGCAGCTCCTTCGGGGCGTCGGTCATCACGCTGCAATTCAATCTGGACGAAAATATCGACGTTGCCGAACAGGAAGTGCAGGCCGCAATCAACGCGGCGCAAACCTTCCTGCCTAACGATCTGCCGACACCGCCGATCTACAGCAAGGTCAACCCGGCCGACGCTCCCATCATGACGCTGGGGATGACGTCGGACAGCATGCCGCTGCCGCAAGTCGAGGACCTGGCCGACACGACATTCGCGCAAAAGATCTCGCAACTGCCCGGCGTTGGACTGGTGAGCATCAGCGGCGGACAGAAGCCGGCCGTACGCATCATGGCGAACCCGACGGCGCTGGCCTCTTACGGCATGAGCCTGGAGCAATTGCGCGCCGTTATCTCGCAGGTCAACGTCGATCAGGCCAAGGGGCAACTGCAGGACAACCGGCAGTCCTTCACGATCGGCGCTAACGACCAGTTGCTCAGCCCGCAGAGCTACGCCGACACCATCGTCGCGTACAAGAACGGCAACCCGGTGCGCTTGTCCGATGTAGCCACGGTGGTGATGGGCCCGGAGGACACGAACCAGGCAGCCTGGATGAATACCACGCCGGCCGTGATCCTCAACATTCAGCGCCAACCCGGGGCCAACATCATCAAGGTGGTCGACAGCATTACGCTGCGGCTGAAGCAGCTTCAGGCCAACCTGCCGGCGTCGGTGAAGGTCACCATCCTGACCGATCGCACCAACACCATCCGTGCCAGCGTGAAGGACGTGCAGTTCGAGATGATGCTCACCGTCGCCCTGGTGGTGATGGTCATCTTCCTGTTCCTGCGCACTTTGGCTGCGACAGTTATTCCCAGCATTACAGTGCCGTTGTCAATCGTGGGCACTTTTGCCGTGATGTATCTGCTGGGCTATTCGCTGGACAACTTGTCACTGATGGCGCTCACCATTTCCANNCTTCACCATCGTGTCGCTGACCGTGTCTCTGATTGCAGTGCTGATCCCGCTGCTCTTCATGGGCGACATCGTGGGCCGGCTCTTTCGCGAGTTCGCCGTCACTTTGAGCGTGACCATTCTGCTGTCGGCAGTCATTTCGCTGACCCTGACGCCGATGATGTGCTCGTTATTGTTGCGGCACAAGGACCAAGAAAAACACAGCCGCCTGTATGACTGGTCCGAGCGTGTCTTCAACAACACCATTGCGTTTTACGGGCGCGGGGTAAAGTTCGTCCTCAATCATCAGACGGCGACGTTGCTGGTGACCATCGGCACGCTGGTTGCGACCATTTACCTCTACATCGTGGTGCCCAAAGGCTTTTTCCCGGTGCAGGACACCGGCGTGATCATGGGTATCTCCGACGCCCCGGAGAGCATTTCCTTTGCGGCCATGTCACAGCGGCAGCAGGCATTGGCCGCCGCCATCCTGAAGGACAAGGACGTCGTGAGCCTGTCGTCGTTCATCGGCGTTGACGGCACCAACACCACGCCCAACAGCGGGCGCGTGCAGATCAATCTGAAAGCGCGCGATGAACGCGACGACGACGTGACGGCGATCATGAAGCGCCTGCAGCAGGAAATTGCCGGTGTGGAAGGCATCACACTCTACATGCAGCCGGTGCAGGA
>PLBD01000386.1 GCA_003135315.1 Acidobacteriaceae bacterium
AAGCGCCAGGAGACAGACGCCGCGGAGTTGATGCGCGAGCACCGCGAAACCGAAGGGGTCAAACAAACAGCCTGGAACAATCGCCTCTCCGCCCTTGCCAACATGGGGCTGGTTGTCGAGTTGAGCGAGGGGCGTGCGAAGCGTTATCGATCTCTGCTTGCAGGAGCAACATATGGGAATTGATTTCATCAGAAAAGCAGCACCTTCCTTCCGCAAGGGCCTCGACCGCCGAGAGATCGAACTGGCCACGCCAAACCTGTTCACGCAAGAACCGGCATCCGCGCCGCGCGCCTATGCGGCCCAACTACGCAGCGACAAGACGCTTGCTGTCGGCGATAAACTCGGCGTGAGGCTCGAAGGGCAAAATGTTCTCGCCCGGCGAGGCCTCGAACTCGTCGCCGTTTTCAAGAGTCCAGGCGTCGACTTGAAGAATGCCTTGTCGGCATCATTCGGCGAAGCCTGTGGCACAGTCCAGGCTGTTCATCCCGTCGCCCGGATTGCGGAGATTACCGTATGCTGACCCGGCTACCCACTCCTCAGGAAACCCCGCGTAACCTTCGCCGCGAACGCAGATTGTGGCACGACGGGACGAGCCATACGCCCTCAATAGGTTGCGCCAACTGTCCTGATCGTGAAATCTGCGGCGGGCTGCAAGTTGGTGACGCGCTCTTCGACTGTCTCGGCTTCTGCTGCCATAATTCGGCGGACTGCGACACAGTGTGTCGCAACAAACCGGAGGAATTCGTACAAAGAGTACGCGAGGTTGGAGGGTTCGCCTTCGACAATGTGCCGCGCGGCTCCCTGGTCACCGCGCCTTCGCTGCCCACACTTGTCCCGCTCCTCTATCACAAAAGCGGACGTTCAGTACCATTTCGGGCGGCAGCCGTCTGTTTGCCTCTGTACAGCGTGATTCGACGACAGAACGGCGAACCGCGATACACAAGCGCGGCGGAACTCGCGAATGGATTCGGCATCGCGCCCCATGTTCCGGTGATCCTCACCGGCACCGCAAAGGACAGGCCGCTTGAACGGTGGTGGTCGCTAGGCGAACAACGCCGGGAAGCGATCCGCGCCCTGCGCAACCTTGACATCGCCCTGGTTACGACACCAAACTTCAGCCTGTTCATCGATCAGCCGCGATGGGACGACTTGCACAGCCAGAAGCGGATATTGATCGTTCATGAAGAATTCCTGAGGGAAGGACTGCCGGCGGCGCTGCACGTGAACGCGCGCACGGATCGGGATTGGGAACGCTGGCAGGATTACATCGCGGCGCGGCCGGAAGTGACGCACATTGCGTTTGAGTTCGCCACTGGCGCGGGCTGGGCCAGCCGCACCGCGTGGCACTCTGACAATCTCGTTCGCCTCGCCGTCGCAGTCGGACGGCCGCTGCATCTCATCGTCCGAGGCGGGGGCAAGTTTCTACCAAGCCTGGCGGCAGCATTCTCGGACATCACGCTGCTGGAAACGTCGGTGTTTATGAAAACCAACGCGCGTCAACGCGCTGTGCTCTCCGGGCCGGGCAGGGTGAATTGGCGGTCATCGCCGACGAAGAAGACAGAGATGGTCGATAAGCTACTGATGGAAAACTGGGAGGTCGTCGCCGCCGCCCATTCCGGCGGGCTCAATCAGAGAGTCTTGCCATTGCAGGGAGGGCAATGAAGAGATCGACCACACCGCTCACCTTTGGCGCGGTTGACGGACTCGGCTTCGCTGCGGCTGCAGGGCGCCTGAAATCCACTGAGCAGAACCCGCGCTATCTTCCCACCAGCCTCGGACCCTTGCTCGAATTACTGTACCTCGCGGCGGGCGGGCGGCTGCCTTCACCTGTCGGAAGCGGCTGGCTGGCCGACAACGGAGCAAGCCCGATGATTTCGGCGCTGCGCGACAATCATGAGTGTTGGGTAAAAGCCAGCGATCGCCGGATGGGCTTTATTCAGGCGAACCGCAGCGCGCGGAATGCAGACACTGACACTCTACTTATCTCGTTCTTGATGGATGCACAGCGCGCAGCGCGAGATATCGCGGGCCTGCCGGGCTCGACGCCGGGGCAGCTCGTCGCCGCCATGGAAGAGCTCGAGAACAACATTCACGAACACTCCGAAGCGCCTCATACCGGCATCCTCGCCTTCTGGGCCATGCGGGGCGTCTTCGAGTTCGTCTCAGCTGACCGCGGGATCGGTATTCTCAAGAGCTTGCAACGTTCTTCGATATTCGCCGGTCTCCAGGACCACGGCAGAGCAATCCAGGCGGCGCTATCGGACGGCACCTCGCGGTTCGGCAGCGACAGCGGGCGGGGTCATGGGTTCCGGCCAATCTTTCTCGGGCTTGCGAATTTACAAGGATCTCTCCGATTCCGTTCGGGCGATCATGCGCTTCTCATCGACGGCACCAGTCCTGATCTCGCGACCGCACAGCTCGCTCAGAAACCCTTTATCGACGGTTTTCTCGCAAGCATCCGTTGCCATGTTTCCGTGTAAGCCGGCCCCGGTGATTGATCTTTCCGAAGCGCTCAAGCTGAACCGCGTCGGGAGCGGCGCGGACGGCATCGGTATGCTGGAATCAAAGGCTCTTTGCCTTCCACCATCGCGACCCGGGTGTGCCCAAAATTTGTGCCCACCAGCAAACCCGACGAGTTGCGATCATTTGCGACGGAACTCGGTGTAAGCCCTCACGACATAGCAACTTATCGCAAAACACTGTGCCCACACCGCAAATGCTGTAAGTCCTTTGTTTTCGGTTAGCAAGGAACTCAAAATCCGCCGGGCTTCG
>PLBD01000187.1 GCA_003135315.1 Acidobacteriaceae bacterium
TGCATGATGATGCGCGGCGTCGAGAAGCAGCACTCCGCGACGGTCACGTCGTCGATGCTGGGCGCCTTCCGCGCGCAGCAGACACGCCAGGAGTTTCTTTCTCTGATCCAGGCCAAGAGCGAAAACGGACTCTAAGCGATGGCTGCGAAGAAGACGCCGTCCCAAACCAAGCCTGACCCACGACCGGCATCTGTAGAAACAAAGCGGGGACGACTCTCCGGGAAGGCCGCGGTCATTACGGGCGGCAGCAGCGGTATCGGCTTCGCGATCGCACAGGCGCTGGCGGGCGAGGACTGTAATGTTGTCATCACGGGCCGCGATGAGGAAAAACTCGCCGCCGCCGCGCTCAGGATCTCTTCCTCCACCCAGCAGAACACCGCGCTGATTTTGCCCAAAGTTTGCGATGTGCGCGATCCTGAGGCGATTGTGGAACTGTTTGTGACCGTCGAGGCGATGTTTGGACGTCTCGACATCCTCGTCAATAACGCAGGAATCAGCCAGCCCCCCACACCGCTGGAGCAGACTTCGCTGGAGCTTTGGCGCGAACAGATCGACACCAACCTGACCGGTGTATTTCTATGCACGCGCGCTGCGCTGCCGCTGATGAAACGGGGCGCGATCATCGTCAATAATCTGTCGGCGGCAGCGAAGCAGACTTTCCCAAACTACTACGCCTACACGGCGGCAAAGGCAGGCGCTTTAGGTTTCACGCTATCGCTGCGCGCCGAGCTGATGCCGCGCGGCATCCGCGTTACCGCCCTGCTGCCGGGCGCAACCGACACCGACATCTGGCAGCAGATCATGCCCGATGCACCGCGCCACCACATGATGGAGGCGGAGAGCATCGCACAGGCCGTGCTCTGCGCCGTGCTGCTGCCGCCAGGCGCCAACCTGTCGGAGATAGTGTTGGACCCAGCCGGCGGAGCGTTGTAGCTCTTGTGTTCACCACGGAAACACGGAAGTCACGGAGTTTTTCTGGTGATAGCTGATGTCGGCAACTTTTCTGCTTAATCTTAGTCGTCGGGCTCTGGTACCGCGTTCGCCAGACATTGGCTACGTCAGATGGCAGCGGCCGCGATCTGAACGAGATTGAGAATCCAGCAAAACAGATCTTCCGTGCTCTGCGTGTCTCCGTGGTGAAAGAATCACATCCCGTAGCGATAACGCCGGGTGCGGGAAGGGAAGAGCTTGATGAGAAAAATTCCCGCGATGAAGCCGCCGACGTGCGCCCAGAAGGCGATGCCGCTGGAGTTGCTGCCATGCGTGGCAATCGAGGTCGCGGCGCCGCTGAGGAATTGCGCGACAAACCAGTAGCCCAGCACGATCCACGCCGGCAGCCACATAAAGAATATGAAGAAGAAGGGAACCAGGGTCAGCACACGGGCGCGCGGAAAGAGCACGAAGTACGCGCCCATCACGCCGGCAATGGCTCCGCTGGCGCCGACGCTGGGGACCGTCGAGCCAATGTTGAACAGGCTATGCAAGAGTCCCGCCGCGACCCCGCAGATCAGATAGACCACCAGATACAACGAGTGTCCCAGATAGTCTTCCACGTTGTCGCCGAAGATCCACAACGCCCACATGTTGAAGATGAGGTGCAGCCATCCGCCGTGCAGAAACATCGAGGTGAAAAATGGCAGGATGGCTTCCGTGGTCGGGACATAGCGCATGCCGAGCCCGGAGATCAGGTCCCACGGCACGTAACCGTGATTCAACAGAACGACGGTCAAACGCGCAGGCACCAGACCGAAGAGAGTAAGAAACTCCGGCCGCGGCTCCGGAGGCAGATAACGCCAATCCAGGGACAACAGAAAGACGAGTACGTTCAGAACAATCAGCAGATAGTTGATGAAGGGCGTGCCGATGCGGGGTGCGTCGTCTTTCAGCGGGATCATAAGCGGCTACCGAGTGCAGATTGCCTTCCGAAGCTGATGCTTGCAGTCGCGCCCGTTCTGTGTTTGCTCGGAGCTAAACGCTAAGAGCTAAACTCTCGGCGATTTGACCAACTAGCCTTACAACCTCCACGATAGCAGAAGGATGCCGCTCAACGCCGTGATGGTAGTGGATAAACCCGCAGGATGGACCTCCCACGACGTGGTAGCCAAAACCCGCCGCATCGTGGGAGAACGCTCCATCGGCCACCTGGGGACGCTCGACCCCATGGCGACTGGCGTACTTCCGCTGGTCCTGGGGCGGATGACGCGGCTTTGCCAGTTCTACAGCGGATCGGAGAAGGCGTACGAAGGCAAAATCCGGCTGGGAGTGGCGACCGACACCTACGATGCCGACGGCGATCCGGGCGGCGAGCCGCAAATAGTTAATGTAACGCTGGAAGAAATCGTCGCCGCCGGCGCGGCGTTCCTCGGCCTGATCCAGCAGACCCCACCGCCTTTCTCGGCGAAGAAGATCCAGGGAGTTCCAGCCTACAAGCTGGCCCGCCGCCAGCAGCCGGTCGAGTTGAAGCCGGTTGAGGTCGAGGTCAGGGAGTTCAGCATATCGGGTCTAAATGGGGATTTGGTCGACTTCCACTGCCGGGTGTCCTCGGGAACGTATGTTCGCAGCCTGGCGCACGAGCTTGGGCAGAGGCTGGGTATTGGCGCGCATCTGGCGAGCCTGCGCCGGACGGCCGTCGGCGAATTCACGATCGCACAGAGCCACACGCTGGAGCAGATCGCGGAGGCTGCCGCCCAAGGTCGCCTGGACGAGGTCTGCGTTCATCCACGGCGAGTCTTGCCGGAAATTCCGTGCGTCACCGCAACCGACGAGGATATCGCCAAGATTCGTCACGGAAGGACAGTCAATCTGCCGGAGATGTCACGGTCGCGCTGGGTGAAGGTCTTCGCCGGACAGTCGGAGCTTGTGTGCCTCGCCAGCCGGGTAGCGGGGACGCTGTTCCATCCCAAGGTGGTGCTGATTTGAAGTTCATGATGCACTAAGCGAGGGAATGCATCGAACTGCCAGTGATGATGTAGAATTGCGTTATGAGAACCACAATTACGCTGGACGATGAAACGGCTGAAGTCGCCAGTCAATACGCCCGCGCCCGCGGCGTGTCACTCAGCAGGGCCATCTCGGAGCTGATCCAGAGCGGTACCCGCGCGCGGCCGCGCATCAAGTACGTGGACGGATGGCCCGTATTGGACTTGCCGAAACCCGAGAAGCTGCTTACAACTGAGCGCGTAAAAGAGCTAGAGGATGAGGGCTGGTGAGCCTAGCCACTTTGCTTGACGTCAACGTTCTGGTCGCCTCGGTTTATGAGTGGCATGTGGCCCATGGGCTCGTGCATGCCTGGTGGAAGGAATCAGAGGGGAAGCCCTGGGCCACCTGCCCGCTGACGCAGGCTGGTCTGGTCAGGATCATCTCCAACCCCGGTTTCCCGCCCGATCCGGTGAATGTCGCCGAAGCCTTGCAATTGCTTACCGATATTACCCACCGTCCGGGTCATAGCTTCTGGCCAATGGACATCAGTTTCGCGGAAGCCGTACAGCCGTTCCGGGACAGGCTCTTCGGTCATCGCCAGGTGACCGATGCGTATCTGCTTGGGCTCGCGATTAGAAACAAAGGGAAACTGGCGACGCTGGATCGGGCAATTCGAGCCATGGCAGGCAGGGAGTTCGCGCAATACGTGACGGTACTGGACTAGAACTGCAAGCTCAAGGCTCCACATGCAATGTCCGATAACATATATTATGTTAAGTCATTTCGTTATCCTGTAAATTGGGCCTCCGGACCCCGGCGTGCCGAGCGCAAAGCCCTTTTCCTTGCCGACGGCAGCCTCGAAGGCCATTTCCCACCTGCCCCGGCACAAAGCTCTTCGGTTGAATTATCGCTCGGGCGCGCCGGCGGCAGCGCCGTACTCGCGTCCCTTCCAGCGCACCAGACCTCGCCTATGTGAGCGGTCGGAGTTCAGCAACAGGACCGCGAACAGCGGCAGTCCAAAAATCGCCAGTGCACTGGAGAGCCAATCGAAATGCGCCCGCCGGATTCGAGTCTCAAATGGGATAAGAAACGCTACCAGTGGCACGGTCGCGATCAATGCGGGGCCGATCGCCCTGCTTGCCCAATTCACGATGGCGAACGCCGCGCACCCCACAAACACGCCAAATTCCAGCAGGCCCTTGAACGCGAGCCGTCGCGGATGCGGAAATAGCAGGGCCAGGTTCTTCGTCCAGCCTTCCCACATCTGCGTAAAGCTGCGATACATGCGAGTACGGACTACATCGGCGGTGCGAAAACGCAGCTTGTAGCCGGCCTGCTTCACCCGCCTGGCCAGCTCCACATCTTCAAGAATGGCCCCGGCCACGCTAGCGTGTCCGCCGATGGCGTCATAAACCTCACGCCGGATGAGCAGATACTGTCCGTTGGCCGCGGCCACAGGCGATTTCGGGTCGCAGACGTCCTTTGGGCGATAAGTTGCCGCCAGCTCGGCGAAGATCACGGGCATCAGGGCGCGCTCGGCAAATCGCTGGACTTCCTGCTTCGGCGAATAGGACACCAGCCCGGCGTCGGACTCGCGTGCCTCCCGCAACCCGGTCGCGATCGACTCCGGCTCATGTTTGGTGTCGGCGTCGGTGAATAGCAGCCAGTTCCCTTTCGCAATTCGCGCACCACTCCATGCGGCATTGCACTTGCCGCTCCAGCCTCGGGGCAACGGATCGGCCTTGATCACGCGCACCGGAAAGCTCGCGGCGATCGTCTCGGTCGCATCCGTCGAGTGGTCATCCACGACGATGATCTCGTAGCTCACGCCCTGCTGCGCCGTCAGCGTACGCAGGCAGTCCGCGAGGCAATCCTGCTCGTTCCGCGCCGGGACGATGACGGAAACGTCGCAACTTGTGCCGGGATTATCCATCGGGGCGTTACCGCTGCTTCTACCCGTAAAGCGTGATTCGGGCCCAGCGCCAATCAACGATTCGATGGATTATTATAAGAGGGTGAGGCGCTTCGTCTTATTCCTTCTCGCCGGATCTTTGCTGCTGCTGGCCGGATGCAACGGCGCGCACCCGCCGCGCATCGGCAATGCCGCTCCCGATTTCACCATCACCGACTCGCAGCGCACTGTCGCCCTTAGCCAGTTGCGCGGCAAGCCCGTGGTGCTCAATTTCTGGGCCACCTGGTGTCCGCCCTGCGTGGAAGAGATGCCGTCGCTGGTCCAGTTGCAAAAGCAACTCGGCGACAAGGTCACTATTCTTGCGGTCAGCGAAGACGGCGATGACGCCCCCTATAAGCAATTCATCCGCGACCACAACGTCGACCTGCTGACCGTACGCGACGTCCACCAGAACACCAACGAAGTTTACGGCACTTTCAAGTTTCCCGAGACCTACGTGATCGACCGAGAGGGCAAGATCGTGCGCAAGTTCATCGGCGCCACCGACTGGACCTCGCCCGATATCGTGGCGTACTTCAACCAACTGTAACCGCCGCTTTGCCGGCAAGTTTGTCTCCGGGAACGTCAATAGACTCCGCTTTTGCACCCCCCTATAATGAAGAGATATCTTGACCAGCTTCACAGCGCAGTAACGAAAGGTGGGAGAACCCCCGAGTGCCGCTCGACCTTAAAGCAACACTGAATCTGCCCAGGACCGACTTCTCCATGAAGGCGAACCTGCCGAAGAATGAGCCGAAAATGCTCCAGCGGTGGGACGAAATGCGGCTCTACGACCGCATTCGCGAAGCCCATAAGGGACAACCGGCCTATGTCCTGCACGACGGACCGCCTTACGCCAACGGGCCGATCCATCTGGGTACGGCGATGAACAAGACGCTGAAGGACTTCGTGGTCAAGTCGCGCAGCATGAGCGGCTTCGACGCGCCTTACGTGCCCGGCTGGGACTGCCACGGCCTGCCCATCGAAATCAAAGTTGACGACCAGTTGGGCCGTAAGAAGCTCGACATGGACCCCCTCGCGGTGCGCGAGGAATGCCGCAAGTATGCGACGAAATATCTCGATCTGCAGCGCGAGCAGTTCAAGCGCCTGGGCGGCCTCGGCCGCTGGGAACGGCCTTACTCCACCATGGATCCGCAGTACGAAAGCGTGGTTCTGGAGACGTTTTATCGCTGTTACGAGCAGGGCCTGGTCTACAAGGGACTGAAGTCAGTCTACTGGTGCATCCATGACAAGACCGCTCTGGCCGAGGCCGAGGTCGAATATGAAGACCATTCCTCGCCCTCCATCTGGGTGAAGTTCGCCCTCAAATCGGACGCCGCCAAAATCGACCCGGCGCTGGCCGGAAAGCGCGTCTTCGGCCTGATCTGGACCACCACGCCCTGGAC
>PLBD01000615.1 GCA_003135315.1 Acidobacteriaceae bacterium
AGCCGGTGATCAAGTTCATCACCGTGCGGGTGGACGAGGAACAGAAACGGCTGGCCAAGATCAAGGCCATTCGCGACACCAAGGTCCGCGGCAAAGGCACGCGTGCCGCGGCTGCTGCCGAGGCCGCTGCTGCCGCCGAGAGCGCGGTACCCGCGCCGGAAGAGGCGCCTGCGACCGCTCCGGCGGAAGGCGGCGAGACTGCGCCTGTGAGCGCGTAACTGGGATTGGCCGCACAACGGAAAGATCAGGCCTCGAGCGAGGCATTGAAGGAGAACCATGGCAGACGAAGCAACGAAGACAGCGGGTCCCGCAACCAGCGACGCCCCGGCGGTGCGCAGTGACGGTGGCGCGCGTGAAGGCGGGCCGCGTGGACCGCGCAGCGGGCCGCGTCCCGGCGGCGGTCCTGGCGGACCTCGCGAAGGCGGCCGGAAGTTTTTCCGCCGCAAGAAGGTTTGCAAGTTTTGTGTCGAGAAGATCGACGGCATCAACTACAAGGATGTGCGTCTGCTGGCGCAGTTCGTGGCGGAGAGCGGCAAGATTGTTCCCCGCCGGCTGACCGGCGTGTGCACGCCGCACCAGCGTCGCCTGAGTGAAGCCATCAAGCAGGCGCGTAACATCGCGCTGCTGCCGTTTGGCGGACGGTGAGAGACCGTTGTCAGCTGCCGGTTGTCGGTTGTCAGTTTGGAAGTGCGAGAGCGTTTCTGGCTGACGGGTCGGCGAGCCCGGAGGGCGAAACTAACTTAGCCCAGGGCGGAAGCCTTGGGTATGCAGGCCAAGAAGATCGGAGTCCCTTCAGGGACGACACAAGGGACGAGGGGCGTCGGCCCCGAGCCCAGACGGAGTTTTGAACCATGGAAGTCATCCTCAAAGAAGACGTATCCAAGCTCGGCTCACGCGGCGACGTCGTGAAAGTTGCTGAAGGCTACGGCCGCAATTATCTCCTGCCCAAGAAGCTGGCGATTGAAGCGACGCCGGCCAACCGCGCCGTCATCGAGCAGATGAAGGCCTCCGCCGTGCGCCGAGTGGCCCGCGAGAAGGGCGACGCCGAAGCGTTGGGCAAGCAACTGATCGGTGTCCAACTGAGCTTCACCCGCAAGTCGGGCGACCACGACCAGCTTTTCGGCTCGGTCACCTCGGCCGACATCGCGCGCGAGCTCGAGCACAAGGGCCTTACCGTCGATCGCCGCAAGATCCTGCTGGAGGAGCCGCTTAAGCACGTGGGCGACTTCAACGTGCTGATCAAGCTGCACACAGACGTGATCGTGCCGGTGAAAGTCACGATCCAGAAGGACGCGGTCGCCGAAGAGGCCGATGCGTCCACGGGCGAAGAAAGCGGCGCCGAAGCCTAACCTTGGTAGTATTTATCGCTGAAGGGCGTCCTTGCGGGCGCCCTTCACAGCTTTCTCTCACCAGATCCGCCGCACTCCATACATCTCGAATATGCGATCGGCGCTGATAATGGGCCAGCCAGTCGCTTGCGCCTGCGCCGCGAGCATTCGGTCGAAGGGATCGTTGTGATGGCGGGGCAGCAGGCCCGCCTGGATCGCGTGGGCGGACTCGATGGGGAGTTCGGAAAAACCCTGAACGTCGAGAATCTCGTCCCATCGCGACAGCAAGACTTGGGCGTCAAACTTCCCGAGATTGGTCTTGATTGCGAGTTCCCATGGCACGACGGCGGAAACGACCATGGAATTTGCCGTGGCGTCGATTGCATTTCGCGCGGCGGGCGACAGACGTATAGATCCGTCCAACCACCAGCGTAGGGTGTGCGTATCGAGCAGCGCGATCATTCAAATCCCAGCTCGCGCATCTCCTCGTCCGTGAGGGGATCAAAGGCATCAGGCGCCGACCAGATCTGACCCTTTAGCATGTCAGGAATACGTTTCTTAGCCACGCTAGTGATCGGCACAATCCTGGCAACTGGGTCTTTGCCGCGCGTAATGATCACTTCCTTGCCCTTCTGGGCTTCTTTGATCAGCCGCGAGAGGTTGGTCTTGGCCTGATGGACTGTGTAGCTTCTTAGCTAAGTTTACTTAGCTAAGAAGATCTGGTCAATAGAGGTCTAGCACGTAGCATTTGGCAGTTAGCACTTGGTCAAAATCCAGTCGTCCAAGCGATTGCGTCAAAAGAGCCTTTGGAGGGATTCCGGCTAACTGCTAAGTGCCCACTGCCAACCGCCAGAAACCCGAGTAGTAACCCCGGTTCCTGAAACCGCCGCCCGTCTTCCCACGTAAGTACTAGAGGAAGGGGACTATAATTCGCTCACGGTTTCTGCCCGCGCCCGTCTATCTAGTTGCAGGCACGAGAATTGGCTTGCCAATTACAAAGCAGGTAGAAACCAGAGATGCCGGCCGAAGCGGTAGCAGTTTCCCTCACGGTTGGCCCGGGACTTGCACCTCAACGAGCGTCCAAGGGTCGCGAATTGAGAACCCCGGCGCTTCGTCCTCCTGAGGCGTGGCAGGAGACGGGCAAAGCGTCCGCAGTACGCGTGGGGCAGGCCCAGAGCCGCATGAACGACACGGAGCTGATCCGGGAAGCACAGCGTGGCAATCACGCCGCGTTCGAGGAACTCGTGCGCCAGTACGATGGTCCCGTGCTCCGTCTGGCCTATCACCTGACGCGCTCCGAGCAGGACGCGCAGGACATTTACCAGGAAGCGTTCCTCAAGGCCTACCGGAACATCGGCAACTTCCGCTTCGAGTGTTCGTTCTACACCTGGATCTATCGCATCGTCACCAACCTGTGCTTAGACCTGCTGCGGAAACGGCAGGTGCGCAAGGAGGACTCGGGCATCGTAGCCGACTCCGAAGGCGGCACCTACGATCTGCTCGATCAGGTGGCTGACCAGCGATCGGGCGCCAGCCCCGAGCGCGACTTGATGCGGCGTGAGTTGGGCGCGCGGATTGCCAAGGCCCTGAAGAAGCTGACGCCGCGCGAGCGCATGGTCTTCGAGATGAAGCATTACCAGGGACTGAAACTGCGCACTATCGGCGAGATTTTGAATACGACGGAAGAGACAGCGAAGAACACATTATTCCGCGGCACGCAGAAGCTGCGCGCCGCGTTAAAAGATGCGCGATGAAGAAGCAATTAGCGACTGGCAATTAGCAATTAGCTAAAGCGGTCGATCCGGCGGTTTTGCTAAATGCTAATTGCTAAGTGCCCTCGAACGAAGTGAGAGGTAGTTATGAATTGCGATTGGGTACAACAGAACATTTGCCTGTACCTCTATAACGAGCTGGCCGACGACGCTCGCCATGAGGTGGAGCAGCACATCCAGCGCTGCAAGGACTGCGCCGCGGAATTGGCTGGCCAACAGGAGTTTCAGGCAGAGATGGATGTTCTGCCCGTGGAAGAGCCTTCGGCCAGCTTCCTGGCGTCCGCTCGCATGCGGCTGCAGGAAGCGCTGGAGACCGCGGAGCAGAAGCGTGCCTGGTATCACCGCCTGGCCTTCGATCCCACGGCATGGTTGCGGCAGGTTCGTTTTTCGCCCGCGCTGGCCGCAGTGCTGCTGATCGTCGGCTTTGGCGGCGGCCTGGGGACGATGTACCGCGTGCTGGGCGGATTGCGTCCTTCCCCGCCGACCGAGGTTCAAGGCGCTTCCATCGCCGGAATCACTTCGATTGACAGGCAACCCAATTCCGGCAAGATCAAAATCAACTACGAGCGCATGGTGCCCGATTCGGTCGAGGGATCTCTCAGCGATGCCAAGATTCAAGAGCTACTGGCCTTCGCGGCCAAAAGCAACAGCACCAATCCCGGAGCGCGGATCGATTCGGTGGAAGCGCTGAACAGCAGTCCCGACGACCCTCGGGTGCGCGAAGCGCTTACTTACGCCTTACGCTACGACAGCAACCCGGGAGTTCGCCTGAAGACGCTGGATGGTCTAGGCTCTTATGTGAAGCAGGACATTCGGGTGCGCAACGCTGTTCTGGAGGCGTTGTTAAATGACAGCAACCTGGGCGTGCGCAGCGGGGCGCTGCTCGCCCTGGAGCCGGTACGCGCCGACAGCAGCGTCCGCATGGCGCTGCAGCAGTTGGCCAAGGAAGATCCCAGCCCTTACATCCGCACCGAGTCGCAACGCGAGTTGACCTCGATGCCGAACATTGACTAAACACGAAGGAACCGAGTCAGAGAGAAATGGCCGATCGCAAACCTAAGGAAGAACAAAATCACCAGCGAGCTACACAGCGGGAGGGAAGGACCATCAGGAAATCCTCTCTGTGTCTCGGTGCATCGGTGGTGGTACTTGCGATCGCCCTTCCCGTTTGTGCGCAGCAATCGCGCATCTATCGCGACGGCAACTCCTGGGTGGAAGAGATTACCGGGACCATGCCTGCGGCCCGCGAACTGCATGTCACCACGGACTTTGGCTCGGTGCAGGTGCAGGGGAATTCGCCGCGAGTGTCCTACGTCATCCGCAAGCGTTCCTACGAGCTCAGCCAGGACGCTGCCCGCCGTCAGTTTGAGCAACTGCGTGTTTCGGCCGCTAAAGTCGGTGAAGGCGACGCGATAGAGGGCAAGGCCGGCAACAAGAGCATGGCGCGATTCGGGGCCGAATTCATCGTGCAGGTGCCGCGCGACCTCAGCCTGGTGAGAGTACAGACGCGTAGCGGCTCGCTGGCCTTTAGCTCGATTGCGGCGACCATCGTGGCGACGACGGGCGCGGGTCTTATCAAGCTCGACGATCTGGCTGGTCCGGTAAAGATTGCGAGCGGCGGCGGCAATGTCGAGGCCGGCAATCTGGGCAGCGATCTTACGCTCACCAGCGGTGCCGCGGATGTTCGCGTGGCCAACGTTGGTGGAGTGACCCAGGTCAACCTGGGCGGTGGGCGTGTTTATATCGGATCGTCGCGGGCCTCTACGATCCAAACCGGCGCCGGCAGCATTCAGGTACAGAAGTGCCTGGGCGATCTGCACGTAACGAGCGGCGGGGGCAACTTGTATCTGGGAGATGTCGACGGTGCTGTTAAAGCTGAGACCGAAGGCGGCAGTGTTCGCCTGAGCAGCGCTACAGGTCCGGTGCAAGTCACTACGGGGGGCGGCAGCGTGGCGCTG
>PLBD01000140.1 GCA_003135315.1 Acidobacteriaceae bacterium
ACCGATGCGAAGGCGATGTCCTCGTCTTTCGACGGCAAAGGGCCGGAATCAGTCTTGCTGCGGACGAATCGATTTTGCGCGGGGCCTGACTTCTCGTCCGGCAGAACTGGGTCCCAGACCGTCGCGGGAGCGAGCGTGGGCTCCAGCGTCGCTTTGCGTGGCCCAACCCGCATCTCGTAAAGCGGGGCCATCGCCATGCGCCAGTTGCCGGCAGCTTCGGCGAGTTCGGCCGGAGTCATCTGCACCTGCACCAGCTTCTCCGCTTCGGCGAACGTGGCAGACGTGACCTCAGGACCTACCGCTGCAGCCGTACCGAAGGCCGGCGGCGCGCCNNCCTGAATTGAAATCGTACGCCGTGATCCAATCCGATCCGCTAGAATCGGTGCCGAATCGGACGCCGTGTGGCATCGCCCGGTTCGCAGGATACACCCACCCCACACTGGCCACACAACCGCGATATCGCCAAGCTCAAGGCTATGGATTCACGCGCAGCCATTTATCCGGTATGCTCTGCTATTTGGAGCTAATCGAGCATCAGCAATCGCAGTAACCAGGAGGTTTCATGCCGCACACCGCTTCGTCAAAGAAGAGGAAGAAGCAACCATTGAGCGCAGCGCCGATGGTTACGACAGACAGCACCACAGGCATTCGCACGATGGCCATCGATATCGGAGGCACGGGAGTGAAGGCGATGCTGCTGGACGAAGCCGGCAAGCCGCTGACCGAGCGGCTGCGCGCGAAGACGCCGGAGTCGGCCACGCCCAAGGCGATCACGGCCATCATCGCGGATTTTGGCAAGCAGTTGGGCGGTTTTGACCGCGTGTCGGTCGGCTTTCCGGGCGTCATCAAGAAAGGCGTGGTTTACACCGCAGCCAACCTCGACAAGAAATGGATTGAGTATGCGCTGGCGGAGAACCTTTCGAAGGAGTTGGGCAAGCCGGTGCGCGTGGCTAACGATGCGGTGGTGCAGGGCCTCGGGGGCGTGAGCGGCGTGGGCGTCGAGCTGGTGATCACGCTGGGCACGGGCATGGGCGCCGCGCTGTATCTGGACGGCGTTCCGATACCGTCCTTCGAAATGGGACATCATCCATTTCGCAACGGCAAGACGTATGAGGACGAATTGGGACGCCGCGCCCTGGCGAAAGCAGGGCGCAAGAAGTGGAACAAGCGCTTGGCCGAAGCCATCGACCAGCTCTATAGGGTTTTCTACTATGATCGGCTGTACATCGGCGGCGGCAATGCAGCCAAGATCAGCATTGAACTTCCGAAGGACGCCAAGATCATCTCCAATGAAGATGGGATCCTTGGCGGCATCAAGTTGTGGGATCGGAATCTGGACGATCTGCAGCAGTAGGCGGCAAACGAACATGCCGCTTGTATGGCCGAGGTTCGAGGAATAACAGTTTTCAACCCCTCCGCAGGATTTCGCCTCTCCACATCCCGTGTGTTATAACCGCTAGTTTCCACTTTGCGTTCCACGACCCGGAGGAATAGCTTGGATTTCCAGCTCTCGGATGAACAGCTACAACTGAAGAAGATGGTGCGCGACTTCGCGGAGCGCGAGATTGCGCCCAACGTCATGGAGTGGGACGAGCCCGGCACATTTCCGCTCGAGATTTACAAGGAACTCGGCAAGCTCGGGCTGATGGGCACGATCTTCCCCACCGAATACGGCGGCGCGGGCATGGGCTATGTGGAATACGTGACCGCGGTCGAGGAACTATCTCGCGTGGACGGCTCCATCGGCATCACGGTGGCCGCACATACCTCGCTTGGCTCGAATCACATCTTCATCGCCGGCAATGAGGAACAGAAGCGCAAGTACATTCCGAAACTCGCGACCGGCGAGTTCCTGGGTGCGTGGGGATTGACCGAACCGGGTTCGGGTTCCGACGCCGGCGGGGCGCGCTGCTCCGCAGTTCGCAAAGGCAATAAGTGGGTGCTGAACGGCAACAAGACATTCATCACCAACGGCCACTATGCGGATGTCGCAGTAGTGATCGCGGTCACCGACAAGACGGCGCACACCCACGGGCTCTCGGCATTCGTGGTCGAGAAAGGGACGAAGGGATTTCGCGCCGGCAAGAAAGAGAACAAGCTGGGACTGCGGGCCAGCGACACCTCGGAACTGATCTTCGAGGACTGCGAGATTCCCGCCGAAAATTTATTGGGACATGAAGGCCAGGGTTTCATCGACGCGATGAAAGTGCTGGACGGCGGGCGTATCTCGATTGCGGCGCTAGGGCTGGGCATGGCGCAGGGCGCTTACGAATCGGCACTGAAATATTCCAAGGAGCGGAAGCAGTTCGGCAAGGCGATCAGCGAATTCCAGGCGATCGGGTTCAAACTGGCGGATTTGGCAACGGAAATTGACGCCGCCCGGCTGCTGACGCATCGCGCCGCCGCGATGAAGGACGCGGGAATGAAGACAACGCTGGAGTCGTCGATGGCGAAGCTTTACACCAGCGAAGTGGCTGTGCGCGCCGCCAACGAGTGCGTGCAGATTCATGGCGGGTACGGCTTCATCAAGGATTATCCGGCGGAGAAGTTCTATCGCGACGTGAAGCTGTGCACCATCGGCGAAGGGACCAGCGAGATTCAGCGGCTGGTGATCGCGCGACAGTTGCTGAAGGATTGAAAAAGTGGTGCGGGCTTTCATGGCCGCGAATAACGCCGGGCGATTGGCTCTTTGTGAGCGGGTTCACAGATCGATGAAACCTCGGGAAAGCAGATCCCTCATCGGCCTGAAGGCCTCCTCGGGATGACAAATAAAAGGTAATGTAGCGGCGCATCTGAAGCTGCGCCCCTTCAAAATGCTCCACTCTTAGACATCGTGACTTCCACCGCCCACATCGAAGACTTGGTCCGGCGCATTCGCGGGGGAGAGATTCGCGCGCTGTCGCGGGCCATCTCCACCGTCGAAGATCACACACCGGAATCAAAGGAGCTGCTGAAGGCGCTGTTCCCATACAGCGGGAACGCGATGCTGCTGGGACTCACCGGATCCCCGGGAGCGGGCAAGAGCACGCTGGTCGATCAGGTGGCGCGCGCCTATCGCAAGCAGGGCAAGACGATCGGGGTTGTGGCCGTCGATCCTACCAGCCCGTTCAGCGGCGGTGCGATTCTGGGCGACCGCATTCGCATGCAGTCGCATCACGCCGACGCCGGAATTTTTATTCGCAGCATGGCAACGCGAGGCTCGCTGGGCGGGCTGGCCAGCACCACTGCCGACGTAGCCACGGTGCTCGACGCCAGCGGGCGCGACATCGTGATGATCGAGACGGTTGGTGTCGGGCAGGACGAAGTCGACATTGTGCGCCTCGCCGANNGCCATGCAGAGCCTGGCCACGCGCCACGACGACTGGACGCCGCCGATCGTGAAGACGGTGGCCAGCGACGGGTCGGGGATTGAGGAACTGGTGCAGGCCATCGAGAAGTATCATTCGTACCTGGAGCAGAGCGATCGGGCGCGACGGCGACGCATTGAAAACTGGCGAGTGCGGATTGCGGAGATGCTGCGCGATGCGCTTTTTCAGCGCGTGCTTTCGTATTATCTGAGCGAGGGCGAGGCGACCCGTTACGCTGCGGAAGTTGCCGATCACAAGCGCGACCCGTACTCTTTAGTAGAGAGAATTGTCGAGGGATTAGGAAGGCCTGATGAGCGAAATTGATCACCTTGGAATTGCTGTAAAGTCACTGGCGCAAGCCAAGAAGTTCTACGAACAGCTTGGACTGAAGCCGATGCCGGACGAAACCGTAGAGGCCGAGCAGGTGCGGCTGTCGATGGTTCCGGTGGGCGAGAGCCGCATTGAATTGCTGGAGCCTCTGTCGGCAGACTCGCCGATTGGGAAGTTTCTTGCCAAGCGCGGCGAAGGGCTGCACCACGTCGCGCTGCATGTCGATGATCTGTCCGGCACGGTCGAACGCCTGAAGGCAAGCGGGACGCGGCTGATCTCCGACGAGATCAAGGTGGGAGCGGGCGGGCACTTGTATGTTTTTGTGCATCCGTCGAGCGCCGGCGGAGTGCTGCTGGAATTGGTGGAAGATCCGCCTGAAGGCGTTTGACGATGCTCCTCATTGCCATCGACACGTCGGGCCGCAAAGGAAGCGTTACGTTGTGCCGTGGCGATGCGGACAGTTTCGAAGCCGTCCAACTCACTCCACTTGAGGGCGGCACGTACTCGGCGCGCTTGATACCGGCCATCTCGTCACTGCTCCAGCAGAACGGTTTTGACAAGAAGGATGTAGACGGCTTCGTCGTGGTCTCGGGGCCCGGCTCGTTTACTGGATTGCGCGTGGGACTGGCGACGGTGAAAGGGCTGTGCGAGGTCTTGCAGAAGCCGCTGGCCACGCTTTCCATGCTGGAAGCGGTTGCCGTCACGAATGGCCCAGCCAAAGAAACGGTAAGTACGGTCCTGGACGCAGGTCGCGGCGAAGTGTACTTGGGCGAGTATCGTCTCGGCCTTGGCGGCGCCAGCCTGGAACGTGAATACATCGTGAAAATGGCGGAGTTTGCTGGCCAGGCAGGTCGACTTGGTGGCGAATTGCTCACGCCCGACGCGTCCGTCGCCGAATTCCTGCAAAGCGCAAATGTCAGGATCCGGCAGGTTACGCCGGTGCAGGCGGACCAGATCGGGCGGATCGGTCTCCGCAAACTGCTGGCGGGCGCTGTCGCCGATGTAGCCAGCGTTGACGTGAACTACATCCGGCGGTCGGACGCGGAGATGTTCTCCACGCCCAAGCCTTGATACTGTGCTCATCCGTAAAGCCACTCCCGAAGACGTCGCTATCATCCGCAAGCTGGAGCATGAGACCGAGACCGCCGCGCATTGGGCTGAGCGCGAGTACGACGCGCTGTTTGCGGCGGGAGCGCCGCGGCGGGTTGCATTATTGGCGGCGGAGGAGGCCGACGCGGAGATCGTGGGATTCGTCATCGCTCGTTGTGCGGCAGACGAGTGGGAGATCGAGAACGTGGTGGTCGCGCCAGAGCAACGCCGCCGAGGCGTGGGCAGCGCGCTGGTCCGCGAAGCGGTGCAAGAGGCCCGGCGATCCGGGGCTGTCTCGGTCCTGCTGGAGGTGCGGGAATCGAATGCAGATGCCCGCCGACTCTATGAAAAGATTGGGTTTAGCCAAGTCGGCAGGCGTCCGGACTATTACTGGAACCCGCCCGAGGCTGCCCTGTTGCTGAAAATTTCTATTTCAATTCCGTGACAAAAGCGCTTGAAGCGGGGTAGGCCGTGTGCTAGCGTTTTAATCGTACGATTTCCGGAGGTTTACTGAATGGCAACTCAGGTCCGCGATCAGCTTCTGGCGAGCAATGATGAGTTCCGGCGTCTGGCCGATGAACACTCTCAATATGCTCAGCGCCTCGACTCTCTGATTCAGAAGAAGTATCTCTCTGAAGATGAAAAGCTCGAGGAAGTGCGGTTGAAGAAGCTGAAGCTCCGCCTGAAGGACCAGATGGAAAGCCTGGAACAGCAGTTCCGCGCTGTCCACCAGGTCGTTTAGTAGCCATTGACCGTTGTAGAGCGGCGGAAAAGACCTGCGTTTTTTCCGTCCCCTGTTAAGTGCGTCCGCACATATCTTAAAATTACCCGCCGCCGTATCTTTGCGATATCCTGATTTCCACATGACAGTCAAACCCTTTTGGGAGTTCCGCTTGCGATTCGTAGAGCAGCTCTGTCGATGCGTCGTTCTTGCGCTGCTGTGCTCTTTACCTGTGCCGTCTCTTATCGCTCAGGCGAAGACGCAGCCCCCCAGCGGCCTTTGGGATGGCACGATCCAGGGCAGAGCCGGGGAAGTGAACTTCGGCGTCGACTTGCAGGTTAAGCCCGACGGCACGATGCAGGCGACGCTGGTGAATGCCACCGACCGCCAGCCCTTTAGCAGCGCGGTGTGGAACGACGGAATGCTCACGCTTGGTATGGACTATTACGACGGGGTATTGACGGCTGGCATGGTTTCGCCGCAGCGGATGCAAGGCGAATACACCCGCCGGACCAGCAAGGGCATGGCGCACATTCCGGTGGTGCTGGTGCCGCATCAGGAAGTCGCGTCGGGCAAGCCCTGGACGGGGCCGAGCCTCTGGGGCGATTGGCTCTTTCACTGGGCCGATGGCGAAGGCGCCGAGAAGACCACCCTGGCCAAGTTCGACCAGCAAAAGATTGCGGCGGCCAACGGTCGCGTTGCGGTGACGGGCGTGATTGAGCCCGTGAGCGGCGACAGCGGCCTGCTCCATGGCAGCGTCTTCAAGACATCGGACGGCCAGACGCGGTTTCATCTGAGCCGGTTTGACGGCATACACGCGATGGCCCTGGACGGGGAATTTCTGCCCGATGGCACCTTGAAAGGTGTGGAGGGCGGAATTGTAGCTACTTCTTCTTTCACGGCTGAGTGTGGCAAACACGTGGCCAGCGCCGCCGATCCAAACGTTCTGAGCGAAACCCTCACCACAGTGAAGGACTCGGCCGAGCCGTTCCGTTTCAGCGGCGTCGATGCCTCGGGCAAGACGCTGAACCAGGACAGCCCGGAGTTCAAAGGCAAGCCGCTGATCATCGACATCTTCGGCACGTGGTGTCCTAACTGCCATGACGAAGCGCCGGTGCTGGAGAAGCTCTATCGCAAGTATCAGGACCAGGGGCTGGTGATTGTTGGGCTGGCTTACGAGTACATAGACGACACGGAGCGCGATCTGCGGCAGATCGCCATCTATCGCGCCAAGTTTGGGGTGACGTTCCCGCTGCTTCTGGCTGGAACGACCGATCAGGGGCAGATTGCCAAGACGCTGCCGCAATTGGTGAACTTCGGCGCCTTCCCAACATCAATTTACGTCGACCGCTCCGGCCATGTGAAGGCCATTCTTGCCGGCTTCACCGGGCCGTCCACCGGGGAGAAGTTCCAGCAGGTGCAGGAGCGAATGGACGAACTGACGCGGGAAATCGTGGGGCCTTCACATTAGGGCGGCCGTCGCTCTGGCTCTATAATCGAACTACCNNCGATGGCATCTATTACGGACTGGCGCTGGTGCTTGTGGCTGCGCTGGTGGGCTGGCTCACGATACCGGCGTTGGCTGTAATTCCATTGCTGTTGGCCGCGTTCTTCCTTTGGTTCTTTCGCGATCCGGAGCGGAGAATCCCTGCCATCCAGGGGGCCATCGTTTCGCCGGCAGATGGCAAGGTCACGGATATTTCGGTCGTCCAGGACAGCGGCGAAGCGCGCACCCGCATCAGCATTTTCCTGA
>PLBD01000185.1 GCA_003135315.1 Acidobacteriaceae bacterium
TGCCGCCAGGCGCTGTGGCCGATTCGCCGGAGGCAAAGGCGTAACGCTGATTTCAATATTCTGTGGGAATGAAGTGGGAGGCTGTCACTGTTGCATTATGGATCTCCTTGATCGTGATTTCTGCGACCCTTAGCCGGGTGGGAGGGAGCACTCTCCCTCAGAAGAATGGCAGCTGGCTGTGGTGAAATCGTCTAAATCGTTTGGAATGATGGTGGCCAGGGNNTTTTCAGGGCTGCGCTCTACCAGCTGAGCTACCTGGCCACGGAGCGGGAATCGCTGAGTGTTGAGTACTGGGGCAGGTGAATTATAACAACCGGGAACGCACTTCCGCCAATGCGTTCCCCACGCGGCAGTTGTGCAATCGCAGTAAATACTCTCCCGGCGCTACGGCGCGCGCCAGTTCTACTTTTTCGCTTCGGATGCCGCGGCCTGGCTGTGCTGCTGCGCTTTGGCGCGGCGCTCCAGTTCCTCAGGCGAAACATCCTCCACGTGAGTGGAAATCCACCAACTGTTGCCTTGCGAATCCGTTACGGCGCCGTGGCGGTCGCCGTAGAACTGATTGGCGGGTTCGCTGATGGACTTTCCGCCGGCGGCGATCGCCTGCTTGTAAACCGCGTCCACGTCTTCGACGTAGAGATAGAAATTACCCGGGCGCGCCGTCCATTCGCCGCGCGCTCCGCCGAGCATCAGCATTGAGTTGCCGACCTTGACCTCGGCGTGCTGGATCTTGCCGCTGGGATCGCGCATGGCGAAGGTTTCCTGCGCGCCGAACGCCTTCTTCAGGAAGTCGATTACCGCCGCAGGGTCATCCACGGTCAGGTAAGGCGTGACTGTGTGGTATCCATCGGGAATTGGTTTGACTGCCATGTGATCTCCTTAACTGAGACTTCAATATGCCGGGCCGATCTGCCAATCTTAAGCCCGTAGGTTGCACGAAGATATTGATGCTTGCTCCCGGCCTGCGTCTTGTAGAAATTTGACCTGTTGCGAGCCGCGATGTGCAACGGCGCTTCCGCGGTTTTTCTTGCTGGCGCGGAACGCACCCGCGTTCTCACTCCATCGGTACATGATTTACGTGCGCTGACTTCCGTGCCAGATACTCCGACGGCGTAATCCCGGCGAATGACTGGAAGTCGTGAGTGAAGTGCGCCTGGTCGTAATAGCCGCAGTCGAGGGCCACCGTTGCCAAATTGATGTCGCTGTGGGCATGGGCACTTTGGACTACCTTTTGGAAGCGGCTGACCCGGCAAAAGAGTTTCGGGGTGAGGCCCACCTGATCGCTGAACAACTCGATGAAGCGGCGCTGACTGAATCCAACTTGCTCTACAACACGCGATACGGCTGGAGGCCGGCCGCCGCCCAGAAAACGGTCCAAGGCGAACCCCACCGCGGGATGGCGCTCCAGGGGCTTCGTCAATTGCTCCAGCAGAAAGCACTCGAGCGCGCGGAGTTTTTCTTCCGGCGAGTCAACCGCCAGCAGCCGCTCGCGCAGTCGTGCAGACGCGCTTCCCCACAAGCACTCCAGAGCAATCGACTGGTTGTTGAGCTCAGTGGGCGGCACTTTGAAAAACGGAAATGCTCCGCCCGGCTTGAAGTGGACGCCGACCGTCTGCGACTCACCTGCGGTGTCAATGACGAAGAACTCCGAACGCGGCCCGGAGACCACGCATCCTGGAATCGTGCGATAGCGGTTCGGGTTGAGCGAGTCGTAGATGCGGATGCGGTCTTCGCGAAGATTGACGACCAGTTCGACGGTTCCGTCAGGGAGCAGTCGCTCCTTTTCATGGGGAACGTTGTAGCCCTCATACAACCAGAACACGTCCACGAAGTGGGACAACGGGGACAGCGGTTTGCGCTTCAAGAAAATCATGGTCGCGGCTCGAACGCGGCGTAGCTAAGGAGATCCTGATCAGGTGACGGCGACGTCCCGCAGCGCGGCTTTAATGCCGCTGCCTTCAGGGACAGCATGAAGTGAGCGCGTGGGAACCGTGTCGTCCATATGGGACTCGGTTACTTTTTCCCAGCTACCCGGGACTCCGCTGCGCTCCGTCCTGGGCTAACTGCACTTCCACCCCTTCGGGGTTCTTTCTTCGTGAGTTCATACCCNNCGGCTTAAACAAGCCAATGGTGTTGCCATCGGGATCGGCGAACCACGAGAACTCTCCTTGCGGGATGGTGATGACCGGCGTCAACGCTTTTCCGCCCAAAGACACCGCCTTGTCGAGATATGCCTGCACGTCGTCCACGCTGACGTAGACGGTGACGTAGTTGTTCGGTTCGTGACCCAAGGCGGTGATGTGGCCGTTGATGCCGGCGCCGGCAGCGGTATCGATCATCGTCGCCGGTCCCGACTCCTGTGTGTTCCATTCGAATAGCTTGCCGAAGAACTCCGCGGTGCGCGCTTTGTCGCGGCACCCGATTTCGAAATGCACTACAGGACGCCCCATGCCACCCTCCAAGCGCTACTTGCGCGAAATTCCCGTGATTATAAATGAGTTGGCGAGTTTCAAGTTTCACGTTTCGAGTTTCAAGTTGCGGCCAAGAGTCTTTCACCACCGAAGCACGGAGGGCACGGAGTGTTGAGAGCAAGACTGAGATCAGGGATGGGCGGCTTGTGTCCTGGACGTCTTCTCTGGTTTCAGGCCGAGAGATCCGGAGGCAGCACGAACCCGTCAACCCCGGACCGTTGACTTTGATTTTGAGAGCAAACCGATTTTAAGAGACACTTTGTAAAAAGCTCTGTGCCCGCTGTGTTCTCTGTGGTGAACTCTTCTCTTTTTCCACAACAGCGCGCAATTTCCCACAGCGCACACAAACGAAAAGGCCACCCGGCAACAGGGCGGCCTTCTCTTCAAGGGAGAATAGTTCCAACGGAGGCTAGGCCGTCAAAACTTTCTGGAACAAATACTAGGGTTCAGGAAAGTGCGTGTCAAGCACTTTTTGGGACTTAAATTGCTGTATTTTCAATAACTTGCAGTGGATTGCCAGAATTCACATAAAAGCCTGAAATTTACCGGAATTCGCTATTTATCTGCTAACAAGCTTCATTTCAGCAGCTTAGCGCTCGCCGGGCTCTTCCAGGTGGAGCTGGATGATCTCCATTTCGTCGGGCCGATCGAACACCTTGTCCGGGAACATGCGCTTCGCCAGGATGCGAATCCCGCCGAAAAAAACTCCGAAGATGACTGAGATCAGCAAAATAATTCCGATGAGGGCGAAGACAGCGACAATCAGATTGCCGATGTTGTCGCGCTTGCTGACAGTCGTCGCTTCATTCCATGTGACCTCGGCTTCGTAGTTCACAGAGTTGAGAAGAGCTTGCGCTTCGCTGCTGCCGATGGCCCCAGTGACGATGTCGAGGATGGGTCCGGTGCGTCGCGCGAGAAAAGTCCGGTTAGCGGGCTGCGCGCTTTGCAAGGCACGCAGACGCTCGCCTGCAATCTGCGGCGTGGGATACGCGAGCAGGGTCAGCGTCAGGCCGCCGCTCTTCGACGAGTAGTCCTGCATCAGGACCTCGGGATCGTGACTGAAGTCAACTTGCTCGGCGGTGAGTGGGGATTTTGCGACCAGCAGAGCCTGCGGTCCTAGAATGTATTTTGCCGAGTTCGCTACCGCGTCCTGCTTGGGCAGATATTGAGGAAGCGTGGGCAGGTTGTCAGCCCCACCCTTTGCCGCAGGCAGCAAGCCCGCGAGTTCGCGCAGCTCCGCCGCCGACATTGCGGTCACCCGATCGAAGTTGGCGTCAACCAGGACATTGCTGCGGAAGAAGAGAATCCGGTTGTTGGCTCCGGCAGCCTTGGTGCCGATCTCCTCGCTGGACATCACCGGTTGTCGGTAAAACGTGAAGGCACCGTAAGCGCCGGTGGCATCGTTGAATCGAGCGGCCTTGAGGGTCAGCTTGCGCCCGTCTTTGCGGGTGTAGCTCGCGGTCTCGGAGTCGGCAAAACCGTACTCCTGCAAGACCGCCGGGTAGGCCGAGTCGACCTGCGCCGGGTTGGTGGTGGTTTGCGGCTGGCCGGTCTGCGTCCATCCGGCGAAGGACTTCGGCAGGAGCGCGGGATTGTCGGCCGCAGCGGCGAATGTGCAAAGCCACAGGGAAGTCAGGATTGCGATGGAGAAGCGTTTCATCTAGGAGAGGGTGTTAGCCCTACATCATTAGACTACGGTGTGAGGGGCAAAGTTTCCAGGAAGAGAGCTTCGAGCCCCGAGCCACGAGCCCCGAGCCACGAGCCGCGAGCTTTAAGCCCCCAGGATCACCCCGGGTATTGCGCTGGTGCCAACGTCTTGTGAGGTCGAAGCTCGGGGCCCGAAGCTCGCAGCTAGCAACTACTGACTGGCATCTTTGTTGAACTTCGTCGCCACTTTGACGCCGCTGAGGCCGCCAGCGTACTTGGCGATGCCCCGGTAAAGCGACTCAGCGATTTTCTCGCGGTAGTCGGGAGTTTCCAGCTTGGCTTCGTCGGTGGGGTTGGAGACGAAGGAGATCTCGGCCAGCACGCTTGGCATGTTCGCGCCAATCAGCACCACGAAAGGCGCTTTCTTCACACCACGATCGCGCAGCGTCGAGTGTTTCGAGGACAGCCCGGTGTAGAGCGACTGCTGAACGTCGGTCGCCAGCTCGCGCGATTCGTCGATCTTGTCTTTCAGCGTGATCTTCTTCACGAGGTCCTGAAGCTCGAAGATCGACTTCTGCGACACAGAGTTCTCGCGGGCGGCAACTTCCAGGGCCTCGGGATTGGAGGTGAAGTTGAGGAAGTAGGTCTCGACGCCGCGGGCGGAGGGATCGCTGCTGGAGTTGGCGTGGATGGAGATGAAGAGGTCGGCCTGATGCTGGTTGGCGATGGCAGTCCGCGTTTCCAGAGGGATGAAGGTGTCGTCGTCGCGGGTGTAGATGACATCGGCGCCAAGCCGGGTCTCCAACAGGCGTCCCAGGCGCAGCGTGACATCAAGGACCAGGTCTTTCTCCATCAGTCCGTCGGGGCCGATGGTCCCGGTATCGTGGCCGCCGTGGCCAGCGTCAAGCACGATGCGCCCGATCTTCAGGCCCAGAGTGCGGGTGAGGCTGCGGTCGCCGAACGAAGTGGGCTCAGCTTCGTGGGTGGTCGCGGCGGTGGTTGTACTCTTCGCGACCTTTTTGGAAGCGCGGGGAGCGACGGCCACGGCGGTCGGCGCGGTCGTCGGCTGAGATGTTGCCTTCAGCTCGGGGCCGCTGGTGTCTTTCGGGCCGGAGAAGAGCGGGTCAGGAAGTTTGGCTTCCGCTGTGGCGGTTTTCTTGTTGCTTGCGGGGATGGCATCGTCGTCGTCATCGACTATGACCTTATGCGGCGCTGCTTTCGACGACGCGGCTGCGGAAGAGGGCGCAGGCTGCGAGGTCGCGACCGAGGTGTCGATTGAGGATGCGGCCTTCTTCGCGTTGGCGGAGGTTCCGGCCTTGGTGGCTTCGTTGGCCTTCTCGACCGAACGGTAGGACTTTTCGTTCGAGACGCCGGTGATCGATCGCTCGTCGTTAGCGGCGGCTGGAGCGGCATTCGCCTTGGCAATCAGCGTCTGCGATTGCGGCTGGCGGCCATGGATGTCGATGATGAGGCGATACGGATTCGGCAGCAGAAACGCCGAGTAATCGGAGACGTCGGCAACATCCAAAACCACCCGAGTAGCGCCCGGCTGGTACTGGGCTACGCGAATCTTCTTGAGGAAGCCGTCCTGCACGTCGAAGATCTTGCCCACCAGAACCGAAGCCAGCTTGGTATCCGACAGGTCAAAGAAGATGCGATCGGGATTGGGCACGCGACCGGCTTCGTACTTCACCTCGCTGTCGAGATCGATGGCAACGCGCGTGTAATCGGGCGTTGACCAGTGGCGGATTCCGGTCACGAGAGTCAGGCTGGGCTTCTTCCTGGTTGTGGCGGAGACGGGGGTGGCCGGGATAGGCGTCTCGCCGACTGGAGGCTCAGGCTTCGCGGGAGCATGGGCCTCTTCCGGCGGCGGTGTGGNNGGCATCGTCGTCGCCCAAGTCCTCCTTATAGATCTGGCCTATGGTAAACAGCGCCTGGAAGCGGTACTTGCTGCCGGGATATTCGCGGCGCAGGAACTCATATTCGCCGATGGCGGCGCGCAGGTCTTTCTCGCCGGGCTGAAACTGGCGGCCCATCTCGGCCAGGATCTCGGCGACCGCGATAACGCTGGCGTCGGCCTTGCTGGACGCGGGAGCGACATAGTAGACCTTGCGGTAGGCGTCGGCCACGTGCTGGAAATCCTTGCGGGTGCGCTGCTCGGCGGGCTGGCCGTTTAGCGCTTCGCGCATCTGCTCAGCCTTGTCGAATTGCTCGCGCGCCTGCTGCTTGCGAGCGGCGGGATTCTGCGGAACAGCGAGAAGACTGACGCTCAGCAGGCAGAGCAGGGCAATGGTACCGAGGAATCGGAAGCATCCTCCTGCCGGCGTGGGGGAAGAACCTGCCCTAAGCTCGCCGAAGGGTGAGGAAAGGCGGCGCGAAAACTGGCTTCCACCGCGGTTAGCGGGGATCGGGATCGCCATGCGTATGAGCTTTCGGACACTCCACTGGCGCAGTGGAATTTCCCACCCAGGCAAAGTCGGCTTGAGTGAGGCACCCGCAGCCAGTGCGAGACGCGATCCGGCGGATACTATTTCGTCCAGAGCACCTTGATTATAGGTTGCGGGAATGGGGGAACAAGTAACGAAAGCAGAACGGAATCAGGGGAGTGACCCCACGTCCGGGCCAGATCTGGGCCGCAACGTGGGGCGGAGCTCGAAACACTGCCGCGACTTAGTGTCGAGTCGTTGCTCGGCACGGGCGGGATGGTATTCGTGGTGAGAAAAAAGGCCCGAACCCAAGGGTTCGGGCCTTTCATCGCATACCGCCGAGGCAGTACCGAAATATTGCAGCGGTCACTACGGGATGGTGAGGGTGACCGTAGTCGTATGCTTCACGCCTCCGCCTGAGCCCGTCACAGTGATCGGGTAAGTTCCAGCCCTTGCTCTCCTATTTACCGTGACTGTCATGGTCGACGACCCCGAGCCGGGCGCTGGTATGGAGCTAGGGTTGAAGCTTACAGTCACCCTGCTTGGCTGGCCGCTCGCAGACAAGGAAATGGCGGAGTTAAAGCCGCCAGAAATAGTTGTGGTGATGGTGGAATGACCGGAGTTCCCCGGATTAATCGTAAGCGATGTGGGCGATGCGCTGATGGTGAAGTTAGGACTCGTCCCGGTCACGGTCAGGGAAACCGTAGTGGTTTCCTTGGTGCTGCCCGACGTTCCGGTCACCGTAATCGGATACGTGCCGGGTGCTGTGGATGAGGCCACGCTTATCGTCATTGTCGAAGTCCCAGCCCCAGTAATCGAGGTCGGGTTGAAAGTTACGGTCACGCCGGTTGGCTGGCCACTCGCAGACAAGGAAATAGACGAGTCAAACCCGCCCGTTACCGTGCTGGTAATAGTCGAGGTTCCCTGATTGCCCGGGGCCACCGTAACGGAGGCAGGCGAAGCCGAAAGGCTGAAACCCGGACCGGACGAGCTTCCGGCAAGTGCGCTGATTAATCCGCTTCCGTTGGGACTGCCCCAGCCGGTCGCCAGATCGTATCCCACGGTTGCCGAATAGCCGTTGCTGCCGCTGGTTATGTCGTGGAAATCGGTGTCATAGTTCGAGCCCAATCCAATCGTATAGAGGGACGGATTGATGAAACCGACTGTCTTGTTGCCGTTCGCAACTGACTGTTGGTTGACGAGAGCCAGGTAGCCGGCCCACATGGGAGCCGCAAAACTGGTTCCACCATACTCGTTGGCAGTGCAAGTGGTTTGGTCGGCACAGACGTAAAAGGTAAAGTTCGCGTTTGCCGAAACGTCGGGGCCGTTGCGATAGGTTTTGGAGCACGAGGAGCAGGCGCTGGCCGCAGCTGTCTGCCAGGAGGGAATCGCAAACTTGTCCGGCGAAATACCGCCACCACCGTCGACCCAAGCAGTCTCTGAACTCCAGGGCCCGCCCGCGCTGCTGGTGTTTAAGTCCGTTCCTCCGACCGACGTGACATAGACATCATCCGCCGGGTAGATCGCGGAAGAGGACGTCCACGCCCCGCTGTCACCGGCTGCTTGAAACAAATTCTGACCCTGCGCCGCGAACTCCTCGAAGTAGGGGTTGTCGGTGCTGGGGTCCGCCGGGCTCCACGTCCATGAGGAACTAAGTTGCGCGTTCAGCGGATTGGCCGTAGCCATTGCGTTAAAGATGGCTGCATCGGTGGATCCCACGTACATCACCAGGCTGGACATACCCGGGGCCATGCCGAGAGCCTGGGTCATGTCTAAGGTCTGTTCGGTATCATCACAGCCCGAGGAATAGACGCAGCTGGTGCTGGTCCCGTCGGTGGACAACAAGGTGATCGGCACGTTGTTGGTCTGGTGTACGTTGCTGTAGTAGGTGTTCAAGTCGGTCAGGTCGGTGCCGTAATACTCCAGCAACCCCAGCGACTGGCCGCTGCCGGTGAGAGCCGTTCCTTCGTAGTACGCCGCCCTCATATCGCTGCCGAGAAAAGAGGAACCAGGGCCGGAGCCCGTTGTGGCGTCAGAGTGCAGAGTATCTCTATGCACGATCGCGGGACGTGGGATCGAATAGTTGTCCAGGCCCGAGATGTGCCACAGCCGGACACCAAGGTCGGTAGTCGTGGGCTCCCGGTCCGGAGCGTAAAAGGTACGGTTTTCGGAGGGGAGCAGGTAGTTGCCCATCTTCAGATGAAAGGCTTCCTCGATGGCCGCCACCGACCCCGTGACATCCAGGTTCAGGCGATTGCGCGAAGTGCCGGCTACCGTGAAGCCGTGGGTTTCCGCGAAGCGAACCACGTCGTCATAATCCTGCTGGCTGGGACCAAACCTTGCAGTGAACTCTTTCACCGTGAGGAACTGGCGATACGACCCACTGGAAGGGTCATAGACTTCCTTCAAGAAGTTATCCAACGCTGCCTGGTTGCGGATGGGCAGAGCAAGGACAAGACGCATGGACTGAGTTGCGGGAAGGGGCCCGACGTACTGCGCCTGCCCGTTGAGGGTTGCTTCACGCACATGATGCGTCAACAGCGATTGCGGCTGCGCCAGACAAACAATACTTACGACTGACACAAGCGCGACCATTGTCAGCAATGAGGTACTGAGTCTTCGAGTCATTATTTCTCCTTTGTTCGTTCTCGCGATGTGCTTTTCAGTTACCGATCCGGCGGGTAAGCCAGAATCTCCATTCTTCACAGAAGAAATGACACCCAAACTTAAGTGGAATTCCGCTCTCAAGCCAAAGTGGCAGAAGTATACGCCTATTCAGGCTACTTGCAACAGCCAACGACAAACTTTGTTTGAGGACCTCATGAAGCAGCAGTGAACTAGGATTCCGCAGCCAAACCCTCGTGGCCCTTGCCGGCGCTTGCGCTCAGTCTCGCTCTGGCGTTCCGAAGATTTCAGCGAAAGCCGGTGCGGTGATTTCGTACACGAAACTGTCGCGGCCTTCGGCGTTTTGCCTTGAGCCCGCGCGAATGCCGCCAATTTTTTCCACGGCGCGNNGAAAGTGAAGCCGACCTCGATCTGACATTTTCCGGGGTCGTAGTCGTGGAAGCGCGAGGTCCCGATCACGCGGCCATCTTTGCGATCGATGGCGACGAAGGCCCCGCCGGAATCCAGGGCTTTCTGAAAGAATTGCCGGAAGACCTCTTCCTGGCAACGGTCTTTCGCCGGGTGTTGCTCCCAGATCAGCGGATCGGAAGCGACAGCGAATAGGTCGGGAAAGTCATTGGGCCGGAGCGGCCTGAGTTCGAGGAGTTTGCCGGTTAGGTTTGGTTGAAGATCGAAGGGCGGCGTCGTTGTTTCCATGGCTGATTGTCAGTTATTACGGGACAAAGCTCTGATTTATGCAACGAACTTCCGATTCAGGATGCGACGTGAGGCCGGCAGAATCCCATACTGCAATCAAGCGCTGACTGCCGCGCCACGTTCCATCGGTAGTTGCGCCTGCTGCCAGGCATCGAAGCCGCCGAGCACGTTGATGACGTTGTTGTAGCCGGCCCGTTGCAGCAGGCTGCACGCGATCACGCTGCGATAACCGCCCTTGCAGTGGACGGCGACCGGCCTGTTGGGCTCGATCTGGGGCAGGGAAGCCTTGAAGCGATCCAGGGGATACCAGCCGGCGCCGTGGATGTGCCCCGCGTCCCATTCGCCCTCGCGGCGGACATCGAGCACGAGCAGAGCACTGTCTTGCAAGCGGGAATTGAGTTCCTGGACCGTGAGCTGTGGCAACGGCTGCAGGGCAAATCCTGCCTGCTGCCACGCGGTCGGGCCGCCGTCGAGATACCCGGCGATATCTTCGATTCCCACGCGGGCGAGGCGGAGGCGCGCCTCGTCCAGTTGCTGGGAAGTTTCCGCGATCAGCACCGGACGCTCCGACAGGCCGAGCACCGCTCCGGCCCAAGCAGCAAACTGGCCGGAGAGCGCGATGCTGATGGAGCCGGGCACATGGCTGGCGGCGAACTGGTCGGTGTTGCGGACGTCGAGGGCAACGGCGCCGCGCGCCAGCATGGTACTCAGCTCGGCTGCTGAAACCGGCTGCAGCGGCGGCAATTCCGTCAGAGGAGCAGCTCCGGCGCGGTTGATCGCGGCGTCCTCCAGGAAGTAATCAGGCCGAGCCGGGAGGTTGGTGGTCATTTGCCGGATGAACTCGTCGCGGTCCCTGATCTGGAGCGCGTAGTTGGTGAGGCGCTCGGTGCCGACGGTGGAGAAGAGCTCCGCGCGCATATTGCGTCCGCACAGGGAGCCGGCTCCGTGCGCGGGATAGACCAGCACGTCATCAGGCAGCGTCAGCAGCTTCTGGTGCAGCGAGTCGTACATCAGCCCCGCGAGCTGCTGCGGCGTGTGCGTCTTCGACAGATCGGGACGCCCCACGTCTCCGATGAACAGCGTGTCCCCGGTCAGCACGGCCCAGGGTCGTTGCGATTTCTCTTCGTCGGTAACAACAAGGCAGATGCTTTCCGGAGTGTGGCCGGGAGTTTCGAGCGCGTCGATGCGGAGTTCGCCGACCCGCAGCTGAAAACGATCTTCCACGGGAACGTGAGCGAAGGTGGCTCCGGCGGCTTTGCTCAGGTAGATGGTGGCGCCGGTCAGGGCGGCCAGCTCTTTGTGGCCGGAGACAAAATCCGCGTGCAGGTGCGTCTCGAAGATGTGGCGGATTTTGACGTTCTGTTTGTTCGCCGCTTCCAGGTAAATCTCAACATCACGCTGCGGATCGACGACGATCGCCTCGCCTTTTGAGGCGAGCATATAAGAGGCGTGGGCCAGGCACCCGAGGTAGAACTGTTCGAAGTACATGCATTCTCCCGCGCAGCATAATAGCACTCGGGGCAGGGGAAACCGGCAGTGTCGGGGATGGTTGCTGAAATAGACTTAGGCGGGCGATCCAGAATTCAATCGGGACCATCTAACATCTAAGGAAGACCCGATCAGGTCAAGGCGAAGTCCCGCAGCGGCTGAAGCCGCATTGATATCGCAGCATTTACGGACGGCCTAAAGGCCGTACCCTTCGCGAAATCCGCCTGGTCGGGGCTTTCGTGATTACTCAAATGTCGAAGACCACCAGGATCGTCCAGATTGTCGTGCTGGTTGCCATTGTGGCAGCGGGCATCAACCTCTATCTCACCTTCCGCGAGCGCCGCAGTGGACTGGCAGTCGCGAAGCAGCCGGAGGCCGCGCTCGATCCCGACTATTACGTCACGCCGAAGAAGCTCCATCCGCAGGACTTGAAGGACGCCAAAGAGCTGACCAGGCAGCCGGTATGGGTCCGGGACGGATATCGCTACGCTTACTATCCCTACGCGGGGCATAGCGACTTCGACCATCCTGCAGGAACTCTGGGGCCGATAGAAAAGCTCAGCATTAAGGATGTCGTGCTCGACCGCACACCCGGCTCGCCACGGCAGAAGCAGGTGATGGCGGTGTTCGAGCAGGACGGCAAACGGTACGCGTTTCCCATCGGAGTGGACGACAACGGCGACTACAAGATCTACAGCGATGAGATCCTGTTCATCCAGGACCCGCACGAGCTTTACAAGCACTGGCCAGCCTACGTGTGGAAGGCAATCGACAACCACGAAGTGAAGCCCGGCATGAACGAGATACAGGCGTTCTTTGCCATCGGAGCAGGCAGTCCTGAGGGAACGGGGATGTCGAATCCGCGAATCGTGGACTTCCCGGACAACGGTCATCCGCTGCGCATCACCTTCACCAACGGCAAGGCCACGGACATACAGCCGGGAGGGTGAGATCAGCGCGGTCTGCGAAATCAGGGTTGCGGAGCGGCGGGTGTCGTTCGCTGAAAGACTGCTTTGATCTGCGGCTGCACCAGGTACCAGATAATCAGGATGCTGATGGCGATGCGGAACAGGCGATAGGTTCCGAAGAAGAGGTGGAGATGCGCGCCCATAAGAAGTAGTCCCGGAACGGAAAACAGCAGCGTCATAACGGCGAGCACGATGGACAGAATGCGTCCCCACTCGCGCAGCGTCCACATCCCAAAGCCGGCGACGAAGGCGACCACAGCATAGCAAAAGAAGAAGATGCCGCCGAGCATGCCGACCATCATGCCGAGTCCGCCCAGCGGGCTATCATGGGTGCTGGCAAACATCGCGCCCAGAACTGTACCTCCCACAGCTAGAAAGACAGCGAACAAGACGAGGAACAAAGCGCTGAGGAAATGGTAAATCGCAATCAGGACCACTCCGGCTGGCCGCATCGCAGTTCTCCTGGGTGAGACTAGCGGACAGTATGCCAAGCTTAAGCGCAAGTCAAGCGGCGATTCGCGCGCGCAGGTCGGCTGGACATTTGGGCCTCAAAATCCTAGGGTTCTTTTGTAGGAGGGAATTGTGAAAGCCATACGTGTGCACGAGTTCGGCGGTCCCGAGGTGTTGAAGCTGGAAGAGGTACCTGATCCGCAGCCCGGACCGGGGCAGGTGGTAGTGCGCGTTCATGCCGTCGGCGTAAATCCGGTGGAAGCGTATATCCGCACCGGAACCTACGCCGCGAAGCCCAATTTGCCGTACACCCCGGGCGGCGATTCTGGTGGCGTGGTCCTCGCGGTGGGGCCCGGCGTGAAGCGGCTGAAAGCCGGAGATCGGGTTTACACCACCGCGTCCCTGACGGGAACTTACGCCGAGCAGGCCCTGTGCGACGAAGCCAAGGTGCAGCGACTCCCCGACCACGTCAGCTTTGAGCAGGGCGCAGCGATGGGGATTCCTTACGGCACGGCCTATCGCGGCCTGTTTCAACGTGCCGAAGCGAAGCCTGCCGAAACAGTGCTGGTACACGGCGCCAGCGGCGGAGTGGGCACGGCGGCGGTGCAACTGGCGCGCGCGGCAGGCATGGTCGTGATCGGCACCGCGGGCAGCGAAGACGGCATGAAGCTGGTGATGGAGCAGGGCGCGCACCACGCGCTCAATCATGCGACCGAAGGCTATCTGGACGAGCTGATGAAGCTGACCGAAGGCCGAGGCGTGGATGTCATCATCGAACTGCTGGCCAACAAGAACCTCGCGCGGGACCTGACTGTTCTGGCCAGGAAGGGACGCGTCGCGGTGATCGGTAACCGCGGCACCATCGAGATCAATCCTCGCGATGCGATGTCACGCGAAGCCGACATTCGCGGCGTGACGCTGATGAACACGTCAGACGCCGAGTACAAGGAGATGCACGCCGCGCTGATCGCGGGCCTGGAGAGCGGCGCGTTGCACCCGGTCATTGGCGAGAGGATTCCGTTGGCCGAAGCGGCACGAGCGCACGCTGAGATCATGAGGGCTTCGGGTGCGCGCGGGAAGATGGTGCTGGTGGCGTAGACAGTTGGCAGTAGTCAGTAAGAAGGATGCCCCGCCCTAGCCCAAAACAGGGCTAGAACGGGGCACCCGCGAAGGGGAAGATGGTGCTGGTTTGCCAGTAGTCAGTAGCCAGTAGTCAGTNNCAGTAAGCAAAGGAGCGCCGTTCAGGGCAGGCATTTCCTTCGGCACTGACGGCGGCGCTTCGGGAACATCAGGCCGCTGAATGGACGGGCGCTTTAAGGTTCTCCATGATGCCTTCCAGCACGGTGCAGCGATGACGCAAGGCCGTCCGGAATTCGTGATGGTCGGCTTTGGCGATCTCGTGCAACAGGTGTTTGTGCTGTTCCTGCAAGAACTCCAGGAGAAGCTCTTCTTCCTTGTCGGTCAGCCGCAGTTCCATGGTGACCTCCACCTAACCGGAGAGTACAAGGCAATTCTGCGCCGGCAGTAGTCAGTAGCCAGTAGCCAGCAAGAAAAATGCCCCGCCTGGGCAAAATCAAGCCAGAACGGGGCACCCG
>PLBD01000279.1 GCA_003135315.1 Acidobacteriaceae bacterium
GGCACTTCAGGATTCAGCCGCACGGCCGAGGTCGGCGCCCCATCCAGAATGGCCTTGAAGATGACAGCAGAACTCTCGCCGCGGAATGGCAGCGTGCCGGTCGCCATCTCATACAACACTGCCCCGAAGGAGAACAAATCGCTCCGCGCATCCAGTTCTTTGCCGCGTGCCTGCTCCGGCGACATATAAGCGACGGTGCCCAGCGTGGAACCCGGGCTGGTCAGGTGCTGTTCGTCGGTCGGCATAGTGCTGGCGGCCACTATCTTGTTCGACGAACTGGCCGTTGGGGCGACCTTCGCCAGCCCGAAATCGAGGATCTTGGCGTGACCGCGTTTGGTGACGAAGATGTTGGCGGGCTTGATGTCGCGGTGGATGATCCCTTCGGCATGCGCTGCATCCAATCCGTCGGCAATCTCAATGGCCAGCGAGAGCACAGTCTCGATATCCAAAGGCTTTCCCGCGATCAGATGCTTCAGCGTTACACCATCCAGAAACTCCATGGCGATGAACGACTGCTCGCCGTGTTTGCCGATTTCGTAGATGGTGCAAATGTTGGGATGGTTGAGGGCGGACGCGGCCCGCGCCTCGCGGCGAAAACGTTCCAGCGCTGCCGGATCCTGCGAAAGCTCATCGGGCAGGAACTTGAGGGCGACGAAGCGGCCAAGTTCGGTGTCCTCAGCCTTGTACACAACACCCATGCCACCGCCACCGAGCTTCTCGACGATGCGGTAATGCGAGATGATCTGGTCGATCATTAAAGGATGTCTGGCCTCGGGTCACCTCATCTTAAGGAGGCGGCACCAGCCAGTCAATGCGCAACGGCTCTAACCGTAGTTTCCCGGCTTCGTTCGAGTCGCCAGAGTCGGCAGCTAGAACGAGGCAGCGTCTCACAAAGACACGTTCGCTCACTTCCATAAGTGACTTGTGTCACTGACCCGATGTGCTGTCAGGCCTGATAACTAGCAGCAAGTTTGCGAAAGGGGTGCGCCGGTCCCAGCGGTCCCGTTTGCTGACGCAATATCAGACATATCGAGAGTGATCTTGGGAGTTTTCTTCACCCCCGTTTGCCAAGACTCGCTGGCCGCCGGCGCTGCTGCCCTAACCACCAGTCTCTGTCGCCAATTGGCTTGCCGGTCAATAACTCGACTGCTTGCGCTGTTCGTATTGTCGGCGTCGTTTGCGATCCAGGGGGTTGCGGCCCAGCCCACCAGCGATGACTGTCTGGCATGTCACAGCGACAAGTCTCTGACGACAAAACGCGGCGCACGGACAGTTTCCCTTTTCGTCGATCAGAAAAAATTTGCCGCCTCCGTACATGGGGCGTTGCAGTGCACCAACTGCCACGCCGATCTTGAAGGCAAGGATTTGCCGCACTCTACGCCGCTGGCGAAGGTGAACTGCGGCTCGTGCCACGGCGACGAGGCGGGACAATACACAAAATCGTTGCACGGTAAGGCGAGTGCCCGGGGCGATGCTCTGGCGCCGCGCTGCGTGACCTGCCATGGCAATCACGACATCCTGCCGGTGAAAGACCAGCGTTCCGCGGTTGCGCCCATGAAAGTACCTTTCCTCTGCGGGCAGTGCCACCGCGAGGGCACGCCCGTCCAGACCAGCCGCAACATTCCTCAACACGACATCCTGGAGAATTATTCCGAGAGCATTCATGGCGAGGGCTTGCTCAAGAAGGGGCTGATCGTGGCAGCCAACTGCGCCTCTTGCCACACCGCGCATTTCATCCTGCCTCATAACGATCCCAACTCATCCATTAACCGGCGCAATATTGCCGCCACCTGCACCAAGTGCCACGCCAATATCGAGCTGGTTCACCGCAAGACCATCCGCGGAGAACTTTGGGAAAAAGAAGCCAACACCCTTCCCGCATGCGTCGATTGCCACCAGCCGCACAAGGTCCGAAACGTTTTCTACTCGCAGGGAATGGCCGATGCGGATTGCATGCGCTGCCATGGCGATGAGCGGCTCAAATCCGCCGATGGCCGTTCCATGCTCGTGCGCGTTACCGAAGTGGCCGGCTCACGTCATGCCAAGGTCGCCTGTAGTCAGTGTCACTCGCAGGTGAACGCCTCGAAGGTGCGGCCATGCGAGACCATCACTCACCCGGTTGATTGCACTGCTTGTCATGCGGAAGTAGGACAGCAGTACCAGCTCAGCACCCACGGCCAGATGCATGCCAAGGGCGATGTCAACGCTCCGTTCTGCAAAGACTGTCACGGCACCCACCACGTTCTAGGCAAGCACAATCCGGAATCGCTCACCTTCCCGACCAACGTGCCCGATCTATGTGCCAAGTGCCACCGCGAAGGGAACAAAGCCGCCGTGCTCTACACCGGGACGGAGCACCAAATTATTTCCCGGTATCAGGAGAGCATCCACGGCAAGGGACTGCTGAAGAGCGGCCTGACAGTGACGGCTACCTGTACGAGCTGTCACACCGCCCATCGGGAACTCCCGGCCTCTGATCCTCAATCGACCGTGAATCCGAAAAACTTGCCCGCAACCTGCGGCAGCTGTCACCACGGCATCGAAGAGCAGTTCGTCCAAAGCGTCCATTCTTCCGCGGTAACGAAGACGGACAAACCATTACCGGTTTGTAACGACTGTCATACCGCCCACTCGATCCGCCGCACCGACCAGGACGGTTTCAAACTCGACATCATGGGCACCTGCGGGCGCTGCCACGAGGAAATTGCCAAGACTTACTTCGATACCTATCACGGCAAGGTTTCCAAACTCGGCTACACCAAGACCGCGAAGTGTTATGACTGCCACGGCGCTCACGACATCCAGAAGGTCACCGATCCGCGCTCGCACCTGAGTCGCGCCAACGTTGTTGCGACGTGCCAGAAGTGTCACTCGGACGCAACCCGGCGCTTCGCCGGATACCTTACGCACGCCACGCACCACGATCCCAAGAAGTTTCCGTTCCTGTACTGGACCTTCTGGGGGATGACGGCCCTGTTGATCGGCACCTTCACCGTGAGCGGAGTTCACACTCTGCTTTGGCTGCCGCGGGCTTTCCAGATGCGTCGCGAACTGCGCGCCGCGGAAGCCGCAGAAACCGCAGAAGCGGAAGACGAAAAGAAATCCGGTGAGGCAGCTTCTGACTCGAAGGATGGTGACGATGCCGGACAGTAAGCCGCAATCCGCAGCCACCTTGAACTACGCCGCAGATACAGCAACGGCGCGAGATGCGCAGCGCGCCAGGGCTTCGGCTCGGGCGATTTTGCCGGTCGACCGGCGCGAGTTCGTCCGCTTCCCTCATCTCTACCGCGTCCTGCACGCCTGCATGATCGTCAGCTTCCTGACGTTAGCGCTCACCGGGCTCTCCCTGAAGTTTTCCTACACTTCATGGGCGGCGAAGCTGTCACGCCTGCTGGGAGGTTTCGAGACCGCAGGATATGTCCACCGCTTCGCCGCCGTTGTTATGTTCTTTACTTTCACGGTGCACGTGATCGGTCTGTTCAAGCAAAAGCGCCGCGACAAGACGACTTGGAAAGCCATTCTGTTCGGGCCAAACACTCTCTTGCCCAACAAACGGGATCTGCACGAATTCGTAGCCACGATTAAGTGGTTCGTCGGAATGGGGCCGCGCCCGCAATACGGGCGTTGGACCTATTGGGAGAAATTCGATTACTTCGCCGTGTTTTGGGGGATTGTAGTGATCGGCTCCACAGGCCTGACGCTTTGGTTTCCGGTATTCTTCACCCGGTTCCTGCCAGGCCCGTTCATCAACGTGGCGACGATTATTCATAGCGACGAGGCCCTGCTGGCCACAGGCTTCATCTTCACCGTGCATTTCTTCAACACCCATCTTCGGCCGGAAAAGTTCCCCATGGACACCACCATCTTCACGGGCCATATGCCCTTGGCTGAATTGAAGCGCGACAAGCCTCGGGAGTATGCCGAACTGGTGGCTTCCGGTGAACTGGAACAGCACTTGGAAGAGCCCCAGCCCGAGATTGTGGTCAAGACTATCCGCGTGTTTGCCTGGATTGCGTTAGGTACCGGCTTTAGCGTCGTTATCTGGATACTCTATGCGATGCTCTTTGCTTACAGATAACAGCTTGCCAGTGCTGTGAATCGTCGATAAGGGAGGGAAAAACAGCGACAACCTGAACAAGGTTAATACATAGCCGATAGCTTTGGGAGGAACGAGCAGATAGCCAGGATTAAATTGGAGTGTCTCATGAACAAACGAATGTTTAATCTACTTGGTCTTAGTTTCTTAGCGCTGTGTATGAGCGCCTGCTCGCAGGATAAGAAGACAGCAGCCGAAGGAGCTGCCAGCGACTGGCTGAAGCTGGTGGACGCGGGTAATTATGCTCAGAGCTGGGACGACGCCGATGCAGCACTCAAGTCCAACATTGCAAAAGAGCAGTGGCAGGAGCTATTGACCCGCAATCGTGCACCTTTAGGTGCGCCGATCTCCAGGCGGCTGACATCAGCCGAGTACACGACACAACTGCCCGGCGCCCCTGATGGGCAGTATGTCGTCATTCAGTATGCGAGCAATTTCGAACACAATGGTTCTGTAATCGAAACCGTTACGCCAGCATTGGACAAAGACGGAAAATGGCGAGTGTGCCTCTATTTGGTCAAGTAAGTAGCACGTGAGCCATCTCGTCTGGAAGCTCATTGGCGACGGAGTGACTGGTCAAGACTATTTTGGAATGACAACCGCGCCCAATTTCCAGCCTAGGTTGAGCGAATGGCAGGGCGCATGGCAAGACCGAGTCCATAAATTCCCACCAGGCTGGCACTCAGTAACACGGTCCCTGGAGCTCCTATTCCCGCAATCAAGGCACCCGCTGGAAAATCGCCTAACGGACGGATGCCCATAATGAGCAGGGTGTTCACGCTCATCAATCTTCCTCTCATCTGCTGCGGCGCGCGGGTTTGCAAGAGCATGGTCGTTGTTGTCCCTGCGAGCGTCTGACCAAATCCAAAGACGAGTAGAGCGGTCATAGAAACCCAGAATTGTCCGCTCAAGGCAAACCCCGTGAGTGCCGCAACCCAGATGAAAATACCTGTCAAATAGAGAGGACCTCTTCTTGGGCTGCCGCCCTGTGAAGCCAGGAACAATGCTCCCAGAATTGTTCCCACGCCGGCTGCGGAGAATAGCAAGCCCAAACGTTCCGGCCCTATGTGCAGGATCTTTACCGCGTACACCGGCAAGATCAAAGCGGAAGACGGTCCCAGAAAAAGCAGCGCGGCGTAGCCGGATAAAACCCACGGCAAAACGGCGTCCCGCCGGACCGTGCCGAGTGCGTCACGAATCGCCTGAAAGGTCGATAGCTGATGGGTCGGCCCTTTTGGCACGCGCATGCAATACAGAGCAAGCAGAACTCCCAGGAAGCTGGCGCCGTTTAGAAAAAAGTTGCCGGCGTAGCCAAGTTTCTCAACGCCAAATCCAGCCAACGCCGGCCCAAGGGTCGAAGCCCCGTTAAAGGTCATCGCCTGAAGGCTAATGGCGTTTCCCAGACTTTCCTTGGGGACAAGCACTGGAACGAGAGCGCCGCGTGCGGGCTGATCGAAGCTCAGCAAAGTTCCGTTCAGGAATGCCAGCACCAGGATCATCCAAAGCTGGATGACCCCAAAGAGTGTCAGGAACCCCAGCAGAATAGCCAGCGCCGCAGAGCAAGTTTGTGTAAATAGCAGAAGACGGCGCTTATCAATGCGATCGGCGACGCTTCCGCCGACCAGGGCAAAAAGAAAAAACGCCAAAGCCTGGAATAGCGAGACGGTGCCCAGGGCGAATGCCGATCCGTGGGTGATCTTCAGAACAAGCAGGCTCTGCGCTACGATCTGCATCCACGTGCCAACGGCAGAAACTGCCAGTCCGCACCATAGCAGGCGGAAGTCGCGATGGCGCAGCGCACGAAAAGTCTTGAACACACTTAGGGTCTGCGGATTTGGTTGGGCAGCGGGTGTTGTTGGTGCGAGGCTCATCCCGCATTGGTTCGGTACGACCAGGAGACTTTTGCGGCGTCGGATTTCGCAGCCCCCCGTGCAGTCTCAATCAAATGATGATCGGGCGACAGCGAGCAGACGGGGTCTGTGGCATTGGCGTCACCGGTGAGGAGAAGCGCCTGACAGCGGCAGCCGCCGAAGTCTTCTGTCCGGCGGTCGCAACTCTTGCACGGCTCCGGCATCCATTCTTCTCCCCGAAACCGCTGGAACGCCGCGGACTCGCGCCAGATCCACTCCAGCGAATGGTCGCGAACGTTGTCGAACTTCATGTCCGGAATGACTCGAGCGGCATGACAAGGCAGCGCCTGGCCGGATGGATCAATCAGCATCAAACGCCTGCCCCAACCACCCATGCAAGCTTTCGGATAGCGGGCGTAGTAGTCCGGAACCACGCAGTCAATTCGCACTTTTCCCGCAAGGCGCATCTGGGCTTTTTCCACAACACGTAAGCAGTTCTCTAATTGGTGCGGGGTCGGCAGTAGGGTGTCACGGTTTTTCAGTGCCCAGCCGTAGTATTGCGCATGGGCAATCTCCACCCGCTCCGGTTGGAGCTGCTCAATGAATTCGATCATCTCCTCGATGTGGTCCAGGTTCTGCCGGTGAACGACGAGGTTCACGGTGAAGGCAACCTTGAGTTGGCGAATCTTCTCCGCAAGGACGACCTTATAAGCATGACCTTTGGCGCCTGCGATCCATCGCGCCGGCTCGTCTCTGGAATCCTGGAAGCTGACCTGAATGTGGTCGAGCCCGGCATCCACCAGCTTCGACAGCCTCGCCTCGGATACGCCGAGGCCGGAAGTGATGAGATTTGTGTACAGGCCGGCTTGGCGAGCACCGGCGATCAGCTCTTCGAGGTCGGTGCGTGCTGCCGGTTCGCCCCCAGTCAGGTGCAGGTGGAGAACGCCAAGACGGCTAGCTTCCTGAAACACGCGCACCCATGCCTCGGTGGAAAGTTCCGCCTTCGTCGCAACCAGTTGCAGAGGATTGGAACAATAGACGCAATGCAGCGGGCAACGGTGCGTGACCTCGGCGATCAGCGCCAATGGGTTTGGAATCATCAGTAATCCACAATCCGTTTTCGCCGCAGCGCTTCTAGGAAATTGGAGACATCTTCCGTGATCTTCACCGGATCAGCTGTGCCATACCGTTCCGAAAGCGTCGCCACGATATCCTGCACTGTGCGCTGACCATCACAGAGCTCCAGGATGTTCTGGCCCGTCCCCTGGACGCGGATCATGCCTTCAGGGAAGAGCACGACTTGTTGTTCGCCCTGGGTACCCCATCGGCAACCGGGTGCGAGTCGAGGCTGGCTGTTTGGCTCAGGCCGAGGCACAGTCACGACTCCATTCGAAATGCGCCCGGCGGAGGCCATCCCGGCTGGACGTAGGCGAAATGAATCGCATCCAGTTGCGCCCAGAGAATGTCGCACTTCGCACGCAACGCCGCGATTGCCAGCTCCTGCTCAGCTCGGGTGTGGGCGTGCTCGGTAACATATTGCAAAGCAAACCGCGCATCCTCCGGCGCCTGATGCAGGCGGGCCGTGAAGTAATCGAGCCCGCTCGACAACCACGGGTAATGCTGGCGCAGCCGATCCATTCGCAGCGCAATCAAATCGCGCGAGAATAATTCGGTCAGTGACGAGGCAACGGCTTCCAGAAAAGTGCGGTCCTTGACCAAATCAAGGTAAGCATCCACGGCATACCGCACTGCGGGCAGGACCTCGTCGCAGCGCATCACGCGCTCACGGTCCAGGCCGGTTGCTTCCGCCAGCCGGATCCAGCGCTCGATTCCGCCTTCCTGTATCGAGTCCCCATCGTGATCGACGACGCGCTTGCGCCACGCGCGGCGAAAGTCCGGGTCTTCGCTTCGGGAAAGGATGATGGCGTCCTTGATCGGAATACGGCTCTGGTAATAGTAGCGGTTCAGGGCCCAGGCCTGCATTTGTCCGCGGCTCAACTTACCCTCATGCATCATGAGATGAAACGGATGCTGGTGGTGATACCGCTCTTTGCCAACCCCACGCAGCCGGGCCGCCAGTTCCTCTGCCGAAAGCACCGGCTCATCTGAAATAGCGCCTACAGATTGAACTGCCACCCGTCCTCCGCTACTTCCCATCCTGCCGCCCTTAACTCGCGGTATTCCGTGCTTGACTCATCCAGCATGGGATTTGTATTGTTCACGTGCACAAAAACTTTACGCGGTCGCCGCAATCCGGCCAGCGTGCGCAAGCTTCCTTCGGCCCCGGACACGGGGACGTGCCCCATTTCGCGCGCGGTAGCTCCACTGCCCTGGACCTGAATCAATTCCTCGTCGCTCCAAAACGTTCCGTCGAACAAAACCAGATCGGCCGTTTCCAGAAGTTGCAACAACCGCTCACTGATAGCTGGAACCGCCGGCATATAAGCGAGCCGTCCGCCCGAAGAAGCTGTCAACATCACACCCAACAAAGCTTCCTCAGACTTAAGCGTCGCGGCGCGCTCCGGCGAAACATAAACAGGATACTTCTTCCCTAATGAAAATACCTCGCAGAAGATTCCTGACGGCTCTCCTGCCACCGTAACCAGCGGGAAGCTCTCATCTAGCTTGATGTCCGTCCAGCAAACCTGCTGCGGCACTCGGTTCAACATGCCAAAGGCGCTATTGTCCTCGCACAAGATTTGTCGCAGCGAAGGCGTGCAGTAGGTTCGAAACGGCTGCAATTCCCGGAGGGACAGCAGGCCTGCAATTTGATCGATATCGGCGCTGGTGAGAAGCACGCCGGCAATCGGGGAATCGCGAACGGCGCTGCGGGGCTGGAGGGCCGGCGTCCGCTCAATCTGCATTCGCAAGTCAGGAGAAGCGTTTAACAGGAACCATGCGCGGCCGTCATCGCTGACGGCCACCTGGGTTTGAGTGCGGCTTTTTGCGGGAAAAGTGCCCGCTCGCAGGGACTGACAATTCCGGCAGTTGCAATTCCACTGCGGAAAACCACCCCCTGCGGCGGAGCCCAGAATCTCGACGCGCATCCCTCAGTTTACAGTTCTGCGCTGGCGTAGGAGTTGATTTCGCAGTTCAGGCAAATCTCTTCAAATTGCGGGCTAGTCCATTCCATGGTGCTCTCCTTAAGTTCCCTGATAGTCGACTTCGGTTGAGGGTTGTAGCGGTACCAGTCAAAACCAGACCCGCTTCGTATGCGCGATGCTCCGCCCCACTCGGCGCATGAGCATAGATCTAAGTACTATACAGCAAAGGTGCAAAACCTCGATGCACTTCTGTCAATCCTGCAGTCATCAATTGTTCTTCATCCGTCGTTTACTTCGTTTGAGATAAGTCGGCGTAGAAACTGTCGAGCTGATCTCCGCTGAAGCTCAACTGCCAACCGAGATCGGCTGTCTTAAGCTGAGCCATCAGTTGATCCTTGGGGACGCCCTGCTTCACCAGGCCCGTCGCCCGCGACACCATGGTATCGATCTTGGTCTTGAACGCTTCCAGATCGGCCCGGGTGATCGCCGGCCCCGTGCTGGGAATAGCGACGTCGAAATCCAACTTCAAAACCTGCGCCAGCACCGCTCCCCAGCCCACCAAGCTGCCGCCCGCTGCAAAATCTGGAGTGGGCTTGGCGGAGTACAAATCTCCGACAGCGACAACTTTGAGGTTGGGGAAATATACCACGGTATCGCTGCTGCTATAGGCGTTGCCGAAGTGCATCAGTTGTACATCCACTCCGCCCAGATGAATCTTGTACTCTCGGTCGTAGGTGACGACGGCACCAGGAGAATGATTGCCCGAGGGGGACGGAGCGTCGTCGTCGCCGGAACTGATGGTCTTATTGTTCGTTGCAGGCGGAGCTTTGTCGGTGGCGGCCTGAACGGACGCCAGGCTCAGCTTCCCATTTTGCTGCACGATAACTGGCGCGCCGCTGGCGAGAAAATCCTTATTGGCCGCGAAACGCGCTTCGTCCCCAGATGTCAGAACGAGCACGCGAAGCGGCTGCTTATCGATTTTCCTGATATGCCGAAGAAGCGCGGTGAAGTTGCCGGGCAACTCGCCGTCCACCAGGATCAATCCATTGGCGCTCAGGCGGAGCACCGAGTTTCCACCCTCCCCCGACAGAACAAATAGGCCTGTCTTCACATACCGCGCGGTTATGCCGTCGTTGGCGTTCGCGGACGACTTGTCCTGGGCGGTAGCCGCCATGGGGAGCCACAAAGCCAGTGCCATGGCGCTAGTCCTGTAAATGGGCCGAAGGTTCATCGATGAGATCCAGAATTCCCCTTATCTTTCGTTGCTGAAATGGGTGGATCCGTGGGTTTTGTTGGCTCCAGATCCACCCGAGGACTTTGCAACAATTACCTTCCGTTGCGGGAGAAATCGTAAAACTTGTTGTTGGTGGTGAAGCCCGGTATCGGCAAGTGAGTGTAACCGGAACCCCAGTACACATCGTCACCCACCGGAGTCGCGCCGGCGATTACGGAACCGCCTGAAGCATAGCTCCACAGGATGCTGCCGGTGGACGCGTTGAGTGCATACATGTTCGTTTGTGTAGCGCCGCCCGCCATCGAGGGTGCATACAGAACGCCATTGGCTACTGCCAACGGGCCGAGGTCGACCGAGCCGTTCGGGTCAGCCGTAGTCCACAGGATGTTGCCCGTCGCCGGATCCAGTGCCGCCCAACCGCCGGCATGACCGCCTGTCCAAGGGATCCCATAGTAGTTGGAGATTGCCACGTAGATGCGCGTGCCGTCGCTAGCCGAGCCCCATTCCATGCCGCCGAGGGCCGATCCTGGCCCTACCTGCGTCTGCCACAGGGTTGCGCCAGTGTCTGGATCGAGCGCGTAGTAAATGCCGCTCTTCTGCCCGGCTCCGATGATCGTCTTGAACCCATGTCCGCTCCAATAGGTGATCTCGTTCACCGCAGAGCCGAAATCATAGTCAGGTCCGGTCGGGTTCGAAGGGCAATTGGCAGGAGGGTAGGGAGGGATGCAGGCCACGTTGAAATCATCGCTGCCGTTCGTGGGCTCATAGGGTTGGTTCCAGTTCACCATGCGAACGGACCACTTGACTGTGCCCGTGCGCATGTCCATCGCGATGATGGAGTCCACGTAATCGTTGGTGGCAAGGCATGCAGCTTCGCTTCCACCATTCGGATCGGCGAGACACTGGCTGAAGGTCTCCCCGGGGATGGAACTAGGGGCGCTCGCCGTCGGGTGGCTGTAGTTGTCGCCCGTGCTGACGTAGAGTGTGTGGCGACGCTCGTCAATCACCGGATTGCTACCCCAAATGTTCGCGCCGCTATATCCGATCGGCGCCATATACGTCTGCCACCGCTTTGCACCTGTGTTCGCGTCCAAGGCGACCACGCTGCCGCGGATGGAGCAGCACGGGTAACTGGGATTCCCAGCCGCCGATTCCTCGTTCGAGGTCATGCCGACGTAGACGGTGTTGCCATCTACCACCGGGGAAGCCGTGATCACGGGCGAGGCGTTGGAATCAGGCTGCGTCATCCAGATCAGGTGGCCATCGTCGGCGTCGATTGCCAGCAACCATCCCGTTGTCCCCGCAGGGGCCGAAGGGTTGTATTGCGTACCGATGTAGAGCGTGTTGCCCGCGACTGTGGGTGTGCTGCGCGAAACCGTTCCCGCCACCAGCCCATAGTCGGAGAACTGGTGCGACCACTTCACCTGGCCGGTGCCGGCTTTCAGAGCGTACAGGTTTCCGGCCCAGTCGGGAAAGTAAATCATGTTGCCCACCACGGCTGGTCGCGCTGAGACCTCGCCGCCGGTGGTGAATACCCACTTTGGCTGCAGACTGCCGACGTTGCGGGTTGAGATGCTGGATTGATTGGTGGCGGTGTTCGCCAGATTTTGTCCGAATACCGGCCAGTCTTGCGCCATCAGCGGGGTTACCGCCAAGGCCGCGAGCACTACGCCGAGAATGAGTGTAGGCACACTGAGAGAGTGGCGAATCTTTTTCATTTTTCTTAGTCCCCCCCACGAGGACGATTTGTTAGTTGAATACCCTGCACGGCACCCTCCGGGGCAAAGAACACAGTTCCGCGGCGGTGGCGTGAGTTAGGGTTGAAGAGTGCTCCAGAACCGTTCCTGAGTAAATAGAGCCGGAGTAGAGCAATAGTGAAGACAAAATAAATTGTAGATGAAATTAATGTGACGAAAAGATGAAGATCATAAGCAAAGTAGAGGACACCTGAAGAATAGTTCTTTACAATAGCGAGCATTGCATGTAGACCATTGTTATTTACTGGAGTTAGCCTGACTCTGGGGTGAGTGGGATCCTACAGGCCAAAAAAGCTTGAGACCCGTGATCGCGTAGGCTGCGAAACGCCCGCGGTACTTCTCTCTTAAATTGCTCTACTTAGGCGTTCTACAACACATATGAGATTGCTCTAGGACAACGAAGGTCGCCCGGAGGAAGTGCCACAATAGCTCTCGGGTTACTATCGACCTCGTTTTTCGCAACACCGTAACAAGTTTGCTGTCCACTGCCGTGAGATAGAAGGGATTGCCTGCTTGGAAAACGTTTTCCGCTTCGCACGCTTTGAGGCAGATCGAGAGCGCTACCAATTACGGAGCGGAAGCCGCACGATCAAACTCGAACGTATTCCCCTGGAGCTATTGTTTCTTCTGCTGGAACACAGAGAGAAACTTGTCAGTCGCGAACAAATCGTCGCCAGACTCTGGTGCGATGAATCATTCATGGATACGGAGCGCAGCATCAATACCGCTGTCCGTAAGATCCGCAGGGCATTGGGAGACGACCCTCGTGATCCGCGATTTGTAGAGACGGTTGTCGGGAAGGGCTATCGTTTTATCGCTCCGCTGGAGCAAGAAGATCCAATCCGTGGAATTGAATCGGACGTGCGGGTAGCAACGCAAGGCGGAGATGGCAACGGCAGCGAGATCCGGCTGCGCGGCTTCTCGGTCGAAGCCACTGGCGGGTTGCCCGTCTTAAGCTGTGACGTGGTTGTAAGCAACATACCTTTGGGCCGCATTCCCCTCATGGAAGTGGAACTCCCCGCTGATGTCAAGCTTCCCCTGAAGCCGCAAGATAGGCTACTGCTAAAGCTCCACGGAGTGCGTGTGACCTTGACTGCCAAAGCGGTCCAAGCCCTCCACGCCTTTTCCATATCGGTTCTTCAGAGTGGGTTGCGGACGCGAGTAACGGACTCCCTCCGCCTGAACGACGAACCGTTGGAGAAAAGTTCCCTTGCAAATGCAGATCCCAATGCCAGCCGATTTTCTCTACCGCGGAAATCCCAGTCCGCAGGAACGTCGTAGCGACCCAGAAGGCGTTTGGGGCGCGGAACGGCCAGAATTTCCCTGCTTCGGTCTGGTATCAGGTGCAGAGCGTGAGGCGTTGCCTCAGCAGGTGCGCGCCGTGAGTTCACGGTCGATGTTATAATCAGGCTCGTCCCTCGATAGCCTTTCCTTTGTGCGGGCGCGTAGCTCAATTGGCNNCCGCGCTCACCATCTTTTCAATCACTTACAGAGGTTAATATTTTCGGGTGTGCCGTAAAGTGTGCCGTAAAATTTTCCCCGGCCCTCTACGCTCCCGGTTCCGTTGCCGAGCCCGTCTGGTTCAGTGCGACTCGCACGATCTCCAGCTCGGGATGCTGATATTGCATCGCGGTCTTCACATCCTTGTGCCCCATGGTCTTCATGACGGCCGCCAGGTTTCCGGTCTCTTTCATGACCCGCGTGCCGTAATCGTGCCGCCCACAATATAAGACCAACGCTTCCGGAAGCCCCGCCTTGGTACGAGCTTCACGAAAGCGCTTCGCCACTGTTGTGAGATGGCCCGAGCGAGAACGCTTGGAGGGGAAAACCCAGCCTTCGCGTCGCGCTCCGCAGCGAGCCCGTAGCAGCGAAATGACTCGGTCGCTCATCGGGACCATTCGCCTGCCGTCGGGAGTCTTGCTGTCGGGCACAAGGATGATTTTGTCTTTCCAGTTGATGTTTTCGATGCGCACACGGTAGAGCTCGCGCTCGTTCCGCATTCCGGTATCGCGCATCAGCATGACTATGTCGCGGAAAAGCAGCTTCTGCCTGGGTTTCCAATCACCGCTCTCGACCAGCTTTTCGGCAGCCGACAGAAGCTTCTCTTCCGCTTCGTCGTCAAGCCGCAAGTTCCGGCCGTATTCCTTCAGCAGTTTGATTTTGGCAGCGCTGTGAACCAACTTCCATTCTTCCGCTTTGTGAAGCATGCGGCGCAAGGTCCGGAGGGCACAATTGGTGTTGGCGGCGGCGCCGGCAAAGTTGATTCTGTCGACATCCTCCGCTGTGATCTGATCCAATCGCATCCCCGCGAGCGGGGTCGCAGCCAGGAGCCGCCAGCCGTCGCGATAATACGTCCTGCTCTTGGATTCCAATTTCGCGCCCTTGACCCATTCAAGAAATCGCTCCGCGAACTCAACGAGCCCGGGAGCTTTTCGCGGTAGCGGATACTTGCCTTCCATGACTTGCGCCAGCTTAATGGCCGCAATTGAACCCGCCCTGTTTCGGTTGCTCTCCTTGGTCGACCCACGGTAACGACGGCCCCCGACCGTGAAGTCATACCAGTAGAACTTGGACTTCTTCTTCCTAAGCAATTCCACGCGCGTCCTCCAGCATTGCCCGCACGGAAGGCGTTCGTGTGTTCTTCCTGATGTATTCGAGAAGAACGGCTACATCATAGCTAACCCTGCCCTCGATTTCTATCCAGCTGGGGCCTGTTCCCTCGCAGCGCCAGCGTTTGAGTGTGGCGGGCGAACGGCCGAGGATTTCCGCGGCTCCACGGGTGTCCACGAGCTGCGGTATTGAAACTCCTCCTGTGGTAGCGCTTGTTGATCTTGCCATGTCGGTCCTCCTCGGTGTGTCAGGGACACGCAAGCCTTGCCTTGGATTGCAGAGCGAACTTCCGGCGATCAGCTTGATCCCGCGTCTCACGTATGAGTCGCAAAGAAGAAGCAGCTCTTCATGCCCGTGCTTGTGGTAACCGCAAATCGAGTTTTGGTCAAACGGGCGCCTCAGAAACGATGCGGCGCGCATCGTCGATTTATCAGGATATTGGGCG
>PLBD01000189.1:0-1417 GCA_003135315.1 Acidobacteriaceae bacterium
TTCTGGCCTTCTTTTGGCCAGGGCGGGATACGAATCACTGGGAGGGCGGTCACTCATCACGGATTCGATCTCCGCGCATCGACTATCTTCGCGTCATGCCCCGCGGACTCCGCCGCACGCACGAAACTCGCGATCTTCACTTCATCACTTTCAGTTGCTATCACCGGCAGCCTTTGCTCGCCTCCGCCAATACAAAACATCTGTTTGAGCTTTCACTGGAGAAATCTCGCCGGCGATATAAGTTCTGTATCACGGGATACGTGATCATGCCCGAGCACGTTCACCTGCTGATCAGCGAGCCGGAGAGTGGAACGCTCGCCAGCGCTGTGCAATCCATCAAGCAATGCCTTACCCGCAACCTGACGTCATCTGGGCACTTCTGGCAATCCAGGTACTATGACTTCAACGTCTGCACGCAACGCAAGCGGATTGAAAAGCTCCAGTACATTCATCGCAATCCGGTCAAGCGAGGATTGGCCGAACGGCCGGAAGACTGGAAGTGGAGCAGTTTTCGCCATTACGCAACCGGCGCACTGGGCGTGGTTGAGATTGAATCTTCCTTGACCGCAATAAGACGCGAGCGAGAAGGCATTGTACCCAAAGCACGAATCCTTGCCATTCCAACTGCCCCGCCCTAGCCAAAAGAAGGCTAGAACGGGGCACCCGCGGATTTTGAGTTTGGCGCCGGTTTTGGGTTTAGCTAATTGCTAATTGCTAGTTGCTGCTTTTACGCATTCTGCCGGTTCGGCTGGTTTTTCTTCGTGAACTCTCCGACCGCCTGGTTCCACGCCGCTACCCACGGCACCAGCAGCGAGTACAACAGCCTCGCTCCCATCTGTGGCAAGGTCGCGCGCTGGCGAAAGGTTTTCCAGTCCAGGCGGAATGCAAAGTAAATTTCCAGCAGCAGCACGCAAGCCAGCGGAATCACGGTGCGCGGCACCAGTACGACCGCAACTACCTCCGCCAGGCAGCGCAGAAGATTCCGCGCCAGCCGCTCGCGCCGCGTCCCCAGCACTCCATCGGCAACGCCGTAGCGCGCCATCATCCGGAGCGCGCTCTTCAGCGTGTGCCGAGGCCGGTAGAGCGCCTGCGCGTGCTCGGCATAGGCCGGTGTCACCAGCTTGCGCGCCTGCAGATCGAACATCGTGTCCTCGCCCATCAGGCTGGTCTCGGGAAATCCGCCTACCCGTTCCCACAGCTCCTTGCGAAACGCCATCGAGCGCGCGGTACACGACTTCGTAGTCCCATCGGCGCGCTGCTTCAGTCCAAAGAATGGCGCCGAGGCAACATCCCAGATGGTCTGCTCCTGTGGATCGATCCGCGAGCCGCCCAGCGAGTATTCGGCGCTGCCATTCACAATCGGCGCGGTCAGGCGCGCCAGCCATTCGGGATCGTAGATGCAGCCGGCATCGGCGCA
>PLBD01000189.1:1440-4361 GCA_003135315.1 Acidobacteriaceae bacterium
GTGCCGTCGGTCGAGCCGCCGTCGACCACGATCAGTTCTCTGGGCGGCGGGACTTGCGTCGCCAAAGTCGAGACGAGCCCGTCGATGTCCTCAACCTCGTTGAGGACGGTCGCGGTCACGCTGACTGCTGGGACGGCTGGCGATGGCTTTACGGTGCTGTTCACAGAGTTGTCGTTCGAGCAGTACAAAAATCCGCGCCGGGACGAAATGCGCTTATGCCAAGGCCAGCTAGGATTATAGCGGTGGAGTTCTCGCCGCTAGTTACTGCCAGTGGGATGTTCGCGCACAGCGTCGCGTATCCAAGTGTGATGCTCGCAATGCAACGCGACAAAACCAGTTGGTTGTTTCGTGTCAATAGGAATCGACGTTCCAAGTGTCGCGTACGCGGCATGGCTCGGCGCAGTCACGCTAATGCCCCATGCGACATCAGAATTGGGAGGCTCGTTATTTACTACATCTGAGCCTTCTAGCGGGCCAATCATTATGCGACCCTCCCATTTTCCGTCGCCCATCGCCAGATGTGGGCGTCCCCACTGGTCGACGCCCCAGGTTGATACGACGCTACCAGAACGATCAATCAACTCAAAGGCGTGCGCCCGCGTAAAAGACGCCAGTTCCCTGGGGTTTTCGTAGTTGCTGCTGAATCTTTGCCCCAGTACTCCGCCAAGAAAACCAAATACCAAAGCGCCTATCCACAAGGCTAGCATTTTCACGGTCAACCCCTTCCGTCGGCTACAACAACCCAAGTCGAGTAGACACCATGGATCAGAGAATTGTTTCGTTGCCGAAGGCCCGGCCCTCCGGTTCTGTTCCACTTCCCGGCTATTGCCTATTGCCCGTCGTAATGTCCAAATGGAGCCATGGATCGCAAGCCCTATGCCTGCGTCTGGGTGGCTTGGCTGTTCGCTACTCCTTTCGCACTGTTCGGGGTAGCGGCGCTGATCTTTGCCGTGACGCAGCTCATGAGAGGCGCCGGGGGCATGTCCTTTTGGTTTCCGCTCCTCTTCGCGACCATGTTCGGCGGCATAGGTTTCGGGCTGATGGCTGCGATCGTGACTCAAGGCAAACGCGTTGCGCAGCGGCAGCAGCTTCAGGTGGAGCATCCCAACCAACCTTGGCTGTGGCGTGAGGAGTGGGTGCAGGGGCGTATCCGGTCTAAGACTCGCACCACTATGGTTCGGGACTGGCTCTTCACCATATTCTGGATCCTACCCACCCTGCCGGCGACATGGCTGGGGGTGCCGGCAGCGCTGCGCCAGAGAAGCTTTTCCGGTTTGATTGTGCTGGTCTTTCCGGCCGCGGGTTTATATCTTCTGGTGCGCTCAATCCGGAAAACAACGGCATACCTGAAGTATGGGACCTCGTATTTCCAGATGATGAAGATGCCCGGCTCCCTAGGCTGCGAACTGCAAGGCATGATCGAAGCGCCGTTCCCCCATTCCCCCGGTCACGGTGTCCAGTTGCGTCTGCTGTCGATCCACCGGGTGACCGAGGGTTACGGTAAGTCGCGGACGAGAAACGAATGGATTTTGTGGAGCAGTGAAATGAAACTCGATCCGGAAAGGTTGTGTGCGGGAGCGACCGGTACGACGATTCCAGTCGCAATGCCGATCCCGCCCGATGCCCACGCTACTGAGGAGATCAGTGCTGCCGAGGAATACGCGTGGCTGCTGGAAGCAACGGCTGATATGCCTGGGATTAACTATCGCGAGATTTTTGAGATTCCGGTGTTTCGCACCGCCGATAGTCCAGCGCCAGCGGAAACCGCTGCTGCGCGAACTGCAACCACCGGCTGGACCGTGAGAAAAAGCTTTCAAGAGTAAGCCCGGGTGATCCTGCATTTCCCCCCCGATTTTCGGAACTGCCGCGCCCTCCCTGCCGTATCTTCCACCGGCCCACAAACTTTTCCGCGAACTCGCGTCCTTTGCGCGACAGGAGGCACTATGGCTCAACATCGCAAACCCAGTACATTGGCAGGCGTCATGGCAGCGGCGATTCTCGCCCTGCTGATCGCCATTCCCGCCCACGCCGAAGTAACCCAGGAATTTCACAAGACCGTTCCGCTCTCCGCCGATGGCCGCGTGTCGCTCAGCAACATCAATGGCGACGTCGAGATCACCGGCTGGAACAAGAACGAAGTTCAGATTGACGCGGTGAAGACGGCGCGTGACCAGCAGCGCCTCGACGAAGCCCGCATCGACGTCAATTCCAGCAGCAGTTCCGTGAAAATCGAGACCCACTACCCCTCGCATCTCTTCAACAACAATCCCGCCTCGGTGCACTACACCCTGCACGTGCCGCAGAACGCGCGCCTCGACAAAATCGACCTGGTCAACGGAGCGCTCGATGTCCAGCGGGTCAGCGGCGAAGTCAATGCCGATCTGGTGAACGGCAAGCTGCGCGCCTCCGATCTGGCGGGCACGGCCGATCTGGCGACGGTGAACGGCTCAGTCGAAGCCAACTACACGTCGCTGAATAACGTCCGCGAGATTAAGCTGAAGTCGGTGAACGGCGCGGTCAATCTGCTGCTGCCGCAATCGCCCAATGCCGACGTGAGCGCCAGCACCGTGAACGGCGCCATCTCAACCGATTTCCCTCTGACCGTAAAGGGTCACTGGGTGGGCAAGAACATGAGCGGCACGCTGGGCAGCGGCGGCGTCCACATCGAACTCGACAACGTGAACGGCAGCATCCACGTGGGGCCGGGACGGGGAAGTTTGTAGAAGCAACTAGCAGCTAGCAACTAGCTGAATTGTCATCACGAGGAGGGCCTTAGCCCGACGAGGGATCTGCTTTCCTATCCCTGGCTGAGAACATGGGTGCTCCACAGCCTGCCCTGAGCCTGCCGAATGGGTCCCGCTCTTCCGACACGTGGGAGGAGACGAATTCAGCTTCGAGCCACGAGCTTAATGCCATAGGGT
>PLBD01000327.1 GCA_003135315.1 Acidobacteriaceae bacterium
CGCTTGAAGATCTCCCGCACGCTGCGAGAAACCTGGCGGTAGCGCGTGAAATCCGGAGGCACGAAGACCGCATCGGGACACAAGCGTTCCGCTCGTTTTGCTGGCATGGCCGAATGAACGCCGAAGCTCCTTGCCTCGTACGAAGCAGCGCAGACAACAGAGCGGTTACCCAGCCAAGCAACGATCACGGGCTTGCCGCGCAGCTGCGGATTGTCGCGCTGCTCAACCGAAGCGTAAAACGCGTCCATGTCGACATGGATGATTTTTCGCACAATCTAACGCCAACAATACAGTTTTGGGTTCCGAGAAAGCCGAATGCGTGCGCACGTCGATTCGTTCGTTCATTTACATTATTACTTGATTAAGGAGTGGGTGATGTGTGGCCGCTATCGTCTTTCCAGACGCAAGCAATTCATCGCGGAATACTTCGAGACCGACAACGAGGTCGATTGGGAGCCTCGGTACAATATCGCCCCGTCGTAGCCTGTCGGAATAATTCGTCAAGCTCCATCCAAGCCGGAGCGTCACTTCTCGCTAGCTCGCTGGGGCCTGATTCCGTCCTGGGCCACAGACGCGAGTATCGGATTCAAGACGATCAATGCCCGCGCCGAGACAGTAGCAAGTAGGCCCGCCTTCCGGGATGCCTTCGTGAGCCGTCGGTGCTTGCTTCCTGCCGACGGATTTTTCGAATGGATGCGAAAAGGGAAAGAAAAACAGCCGTTCCACTTCGGCATGCAGGACGATTCACTGTTTGCATTTGCCGGGCTGTGGGATCGATGGAGAGACCCGGCCGGAGCAGTGATTGAGTCTTGCTCGATTCTAACTACCACTCCGAACTCGCTGCTGGGGGACATACACGACCGAATGCCGGTAATTCTGCGTCCAGAGCGCTACGATTTATGGCTCGATCCCGCCTTCAACCATGTGAAGGCACTTGCGGAGGTTCTGGTGCCGTTCGACGCCGCGCAGATGCGACGCTTTCCGGTGAGTACGAGAATTAACTCAGTAACGAACGATGACCCGGATTGCGTGGTGCAATGGTACAGCTTATTGCTAGCTCAGAGTGCGCTCTTCGAGTAGCGCTGTCCGGCAAACCGGCGCCGCACTCGGTTAGGATTTGGCCAAGTCCGCCGACAAGACCGTGCGGCTTATCATTGACGGGCCTGCTTCACCATCTCGACGAAAGCTTCTCTGGTTTGCGACGGATTACTCACCTCACGTAAGAACGCGATCCGAGTTCCCTTCATGCCATCGTGGGTTTTCAGACGCAGGTGGAAGCCTAGTCGATCAATCGCGGTCATCTCGGCCTCCTGGGCATCAATGCCGGCGAATCGCTTTGCGAGCAGGGTGAGAGCATCCTTATGATCGGCATTCAAGTGCTGCATGATGTCGCTCTTGTGCTCAACAAGCGGATCGGGTTGTGCCTGGGAGTACTCCGAGGCAGCCACCCATCCCATCACTCCGAAGCCGCCCACGTAATAAACATCCAATACATCCATTCGGTAAAAGAAGAAATCGTCAAAATCGACCCAGTACTTGCTATCTGGGTAGCCTGTCAGATACACGGTGCGCGCGGCCGCCAGCTCTGGCTCCGGTATTCTGCTAACACTCCCTATCAAAGTAACTCTGGATGAACCGAGCGGGTCACCGCTGGCCTCAGGCTCAGTCACGAACAGGCTGGCGCGAGGGTCCGCCTGCAGATTCTGCGTATGCATGGCCATCGTGCTGACAAGAAAGATTGGACGGCCCAGATCATCCAGCGAATAAGGCATCAATGATCCGAAGGGAAACCCTGGCTGTTTGCGCGATTGGGTCGAGAGACTCCCGATTCGGCCTAAATGCATCAACGTGCGTGCCCTCTCGGCGAACGAAGGCTCGGGCACTGCAGATTGACCACTAGTCGCACCACTCGCGTGTTTTCCGAAGGACGAGGATGACATTGCCGAGGACACTTTCGGTAAGTAACCGATTATATGTTGGTGTCTCTCACCGCGGCCCGGGGCGTGAACGGAGTTTACTCCGGTTTCCCTGTGTAGTGTTCCTTCGCATGGACGGCCGCGTGGTCTTCCGCAGACTCCAGGTGCGTAAATACCTCCGCCGGCACACTGAGTTCGGACGGCAAGCGTTCCTCCAGCAGCGTCGCCAGCCGGTGAGCTTCTCCGACGGCCATGGAGTGAGGGAACAGTAGGTGCACCTCAATCAATTGGTGGTATCCGGTTGTTCGGAAGCGCACGCCGTGATACTGCAATCCCAGTTCGCTGCAGATGGAATCCAGCTTGTCACGGATCTCTCTTCCAATTTCCGGGTCGGAATGATCCAGTAGCCCAACCGCCGAGCGCCATACCAAGTGCCCGCCAGACCACAGAATGTTGATCGCAACCGCGATCGCCAGCAGTGGATCGAAGGGCTTCCACTTGGTCAACATCACTAGTCCCAGCCCGGCTACTACGCCGAAGCTGGTCCAACTGTCGGTGAGCACGTGCTTGCCGTTTGCTTCCAGAATCAGCGAGTGGTTGCGCCGTCCCGTGCGAATCAGGTACCAGCCCAATCCAGCATTGAGTACACCTGCCGCCAGCACTAGGAGGATGCCCGATCCCAAGTTGTCCAATTGCAGGCCGGATAACCATTTTTCGATGGCGGCGTACAGGATGAAGATGGCGGCCAGCACGATCATTGCCCCTTCAAATCCGGCGGAGAAGAACGTGATGCGTTCGTAGCCGTAGAGGAAACCCGGCTTTGCTGGCTTGGTGCTAAGGCGCAAGCTGAACGCGGCGAATGCCACCGCGACCACGTGAATCACGGACTCTGCTGCATCCGACAGGATGGCAGCCGAGCCTGTCATGATGTACGCAGCCATCTTGCCGACCAACATCAGCACGCCAAAGGCAAGCGAGATCCGCATGGCAAATCGCATGGCGCGCAGTTCGCCTTCGTCGCGATTTGAGGCAAACCTCAGAGGCGCAGTCTCCTTAGGATCGGTTGGGGTGTACGCGGGATCTGTCGGCTCTTCCACTGCATTCCCCCAGAGTTGCGGTGTCCAGTCAATATTTCCACGGTCTGCGGAGATGAGGATGTGACGGCACTCACAGTCGAACGGATACCGTGTGGGAATGCCCTCGAACCAGGTGACCTATCCCACCATCGTTGGGACCATCGACTAGCTCATGGCCGCAATCCCAGGCTCAAACGACAGTCGGATCACGACTTGGCATACTTTGATCCTTCAATGCGACTACCTGGCCCGTCGCGAGATTGCAGAACCCGCCCCGGTAGGACAAAGCTCCGTGGTGCAGCAGTTGGGTCAGCATGGCCAACGCTTGGTAGGCGAGATTCTGCTTGATGAAGGGTTCCTGTCGAGTTAAAGCTTCAGCCGCGCTGCAAGACGGCTGGTCGTCGTCCTTTACGCCTGGCGCGGCAATCTCCGGGAAAAGCTCAGTCACCGTCGGCAAGCGGCACTTCCCTTTTCGTTTGTTTGCGGAATTGTTGGCCTGCCCGAGAATGAACTGTCCGCTGGATGAGTTGTTGCCAAGGTCAAGCCAGTACAGGACCCGGGAATGCAGCGCCCATTTTTCGATCGCTCGCCGAGCTTTGCGCGTATCGACACAGCCAATCACGAGATCGACGTCTGCGTTCTTGGCGATCTGCTGTATTTGTGCCTGCATGCCCTGCCAGTTCAGCCCCCAGAAGAGGTTGATTCTGTGGACATGGACGATTGCCTTTGGGAAGCCAATCTCGGTTCGGCAGATCGGTTGGCGAACGCAGTTGGTTTCGCCGACTGAATCAGGGTCGATCAGGGTCACTGCCAACTCGCCAAAGGCGAGGAGGGCCTGATGGAGGTAAGGAAGACCGGACACTATGGCACTTCCGTTCCCGCCACAGCCGACGACAACTATTCGAATTGGCCGCTCCAGTAATTGCGGATCGACAGTGTGAGTCATCGCTGTGCCACCTCCAGTCTTCCCAGGTACTCGTTCAACGGCTCCATTTCGATCAGTGTGGATCGGGGGAAGATCTTCTTCCCAGCGAGGATCTTCCAAAGAGCTGCCTTACCGCCATTGCGCTTGGTTAGTCGTCCCGCGCCGCCGGGATGGGTGAATTCGCTTTGAAAGAACGCCTGCTGCCAAGCCGGGATGGAGGCAACCGTTAGCGGCGTGTCCACTTTGAGGAAAACATCAGGGACCTGAGCCCGCAGAATAACTCAGATAAGTCCGTATTCCTCAAGCAACCGCCCGATGGCCGTCTTTTCCACCCAGTGTTTGGCAAACAACGGTATTGGCAACTTCTCACGGTCGCGCAGGAACACTGTCGATTTAATGAGCTCGCGGACATCGTAGATGGAACCGAACACCTCAGGAACCCCACGCTCGATGTTGAGGATCTGATACACCGCTTCCATGGCCGTTCGGACGGAGTATTCCGTTGTAAAGATGCAGTCTCGTGTCGATTCTGCGAACTGGCCAATGAAGGCGAAGTTCTTCACTCCGTCGGGCACGACCTTTGGCCGGTCAGTGCCGTTGCGCGGCAGGAAGAAGGCAGTGATGAAGGGCATCATGCAAGGACGGGTAATGGCACCTTCGGCGGCCAGTTGGTCGATCTCAGGAAGAGGCACGCCGAGATGGTAGAGCCACTCCCGTGTGATCTCCTCGCCTGTGCAGTTTCGCATCGGCTTTTTGACATAATCTCCGGGCCGGTCGGTGAAGAGCGCATAGAACCATATGACGGTTTGATCCGCGGGCTGTTTCTTGAAGTGTGGCTGACGGTTGACAGTCCAGCTTAGAAGCCATGACGAATCGCGCACGCTGACGATGCCGCCTGTCACGACCTTGCCTGTCCGGGTTGGCCGCTTGGCGATTTTCTCAATGTAAGCCGGTATCCGAGGGTCGAGCGTCGTGATCGTGGCGGAAGCCCACTGAGACTCCTCGGTCCTGGTACAGAACTTGTCGGGCCTTCCAAACGAGGGGTCTTGGGCAGCGATATTTCGCCAGAGATGCCAGCTACCGCCGTCATGGACGATGGTGTCAAATTTCGCAGGGGTNNTTCTGAATCCATTCGATCCGCCGGGCGACCTTGTGATCTGCTGCAATATCGAAAACGACATTCATCACCTGTGTATCGAACAGAACCTTGACGCCCTGCTGACGCAGCCAAGTGGTCAGCGGCAGTACCAGAGATTCGTACTGGTTGTACCTAGTGAACTTCAGAGTACTGAAGTCAGGCAACCCATCAATGTGGTGAATGAAGCGCTGAAGATAGAGCTTCATCTCTAGCGCGCTATGCCATTCCTCGAAGGCAAACATCGTTCGCCAGTAGAGCCAGAAGTTCGAGTCGAAGACATCCTTGCCGAATACTTCATTGATTCGCTTGTCGTAGAGTTGTTCGGGAACCGCAAGAATGAGTTCGACAATCTCCCTGCGCGCTTTTGATGTAAGCGTGAAGTCCATGCCGGTCTTGGCATCCTGACCTCGCTCGATTGTGGCTCGTTGCAGCGAACGGTTTGGGTCGTCTTTATTGAGCCAGTAAAATTCGTCGAGTACCGAAGCACCTTCGATCTCCAGAGAAGGGATCGATCGGTAGAGATCCCAGAGACACTCGAAATGGTCCTCCATCTCGCGGCCACCGCGGATCAACCAGCCGGTCT
>PLBD01000630.1 GCA_003135315.1 Acidobacteriaceae bacterium
CCGAGGCTGTTACGAAACTGTGCTCGTCCCCAGAGGACTCGGATGAATTTCCCCACTTCACCCAGCACTCCGCCTGTGGTGCTGGGCTAGACTGTTTCGCGCCACCGGCGCTTGGAATTAGCGCCCCCCGATCCACTTCCGAGAAAGCGACCTGAATTTCATAACACCCGCTTCAACAGTGGGAAACGCGATCTGGAATTGGAGTGCTCGGCGCGGAATGGTCCTGAAGCCTGTGTTGCACGTCACTGACAAGCTTCGGAGGAAAGTGCAAAATCAGCGCGAGTGGCCGGAGCCTCTGCACCGATTGTCCGCCAGCTCCGGTCGCACACTCGAGTCGCGAGAACCAGGCGGCTCCCCACCTTCCAACAAGCCTTACGCGGTACTCGGTTCGCGTGAGTAACGGAGGCTCGCGCTCATCTGGTAAGGAGGATTCCAAAGAACATACTCAAAGGCTTCGTTTTGTTCGAGCTTCTCGGAATCGCCACCTCCCCGTGCCCCGGCCAGACATGGGATGCCTTGACCGGCTTTGCAGCGTCCAACCCAAACGGAGTCTGGAGCTATGGGTGGGGTGTTACGGGGACATCGTTCACGCTTTACACTACCTACAACACAGATTGCGGAGATTACGGAGGCGTACAGGGCTTGGTTTGCTGGAGCGCGGAACTCTACCAAAACACCCCACTCGTCGCGTTCAACACGACGGGGAGCTACCTTAACTGGTGGACGGTGGTTGATCCACCAGACGCCCTGATTCTTCACCCCGCCCCAGATTGGGAGCCCGGGGATTCCATCGTGCAATGGACGGCTCCGGTCGACGGAGCTTACAGGATCTCCGGGTTCTTCGAGATCCTGGACACGAATCCCACGGGCATCACCGGACTTGTGTACCGTAACAGCACGCTTCTCTATAGCGGAACACTCACGGGTCCACCAGCCCAGCATCCGGATCACCCTGTGGCCGAGAGGATTTCTATTTCCCACAAGTCTCGCTGAACGCTGGCGATGTTATCTCGTTCGGCGTTAACTCGGATGGGACTTTTTATTACGACTCGACCGGCTTCAACGCAGTCATCGTTACGCCACCGAATGCGCCTCCCTGCGCCGTTTGCTCCCAGTCAGGTGGCTAACCTCGGTGAGCATTCCTGGGGCGGCATCGCCCTGAGGTGCCGCCCCAGGCGATTCGCTCCTCTTGTCAATTATCCCGGCTGACGAGTGCGGCGATCGTCGTTCGCCTCCGATTCGCGAGGGGATGTTTGCGTCGGCGAGGTTTGACGCTGTATCGGCGGGTTACCTATGATGAGAGTTCTGCCCCCGTCGAGTGTTCCCCATGCGCATAGCTTATCTCGATTGCTTCTCTGGAATCAGCGGCGACATGTTTCTGGGCGCGCTGCTGGACGCCGGAGTTCCGTTCGAGCTCTTCGAGAAGACTGTCGCCGAGCTGAATGTTGGCGCGAAGCTGGAGCGCTCGCGTGTGGAGCGCGGCAGCATCTCAGCCACCAAGCTCGATGTGATCGTGAACGGCGAAAAGGACATGCCGCGCGAGGAATTCTGGGCGGCGCAATCGGTGGCCAGTGGCCAGTGGTCAGTGGCTAGCAAGAGCCCCGGGGGTGCGTCTGGCCACGCGCATTCACACGCAGACGATGAAATGCGCCAGCATACCCATGGCCGTCACCTTAGCGAGATACTAAAGATCATTTCCGCGGCCGCAATCGGCGAGCGGGCCAAGCGGACGGCCAGCGAGATATTTCTGGCGTTGGGCGCGGCCGAGGCCAAGGTCCACAACACCGGGATCGAAGACATTCACTTCCACGAAGTCGGCGCGGCCGATGCGATCGTGGATATTGTTTGCGCGGCGGTTGGCGCGGACGCGCTCGCGGTCGATCAGTTCCTCTGCTCGCCGCTGAACGTGGGCGGCGGCACGGTGGCGTGCTCGCACGGCGTGATGCCGGTGCCGGCTCCGGCCACACTCGAACTGTTGAAGGATGTGCCCATTTATTCCGGCGAGATTAAGAAGGAACTGGTGACGCCGACTGGCGCAGCCATCGCGAAAGTGCTTGTTGCCGGTTTTGGGCCGCGTCCCCTGATGAAGACGGAGACGATCGGTTGCGGCGCGGGCGCGCGCGATTTCGCCGGGCACGCCAATGTTCTGCGGATCAGCATTGGCGAAACGCAGGTTGCCGAATCGCATGTTGCTGATGATTCGGACGCGGCGGAAACCATCGCGATCCTGGAAGCGAACCTGGATGACCTGAGTCCGCAGGTGATCGGATACATCGTGGAGCTGGCGCTGGCCGAAGGCGCGCTGGACGTGTTCACTACGCCGGTGCAGATGAAGAAGAACCGTCCGGGCACACTGCTGACGATTCTCGCGCGTCCCGAGAACGAAGAGCAATTGCGAGCGCTGCTGTTCCGCGAGAGTTCGACGCTGGGTGTGCGCACGCGTCACGAGAAGCGTTACGCGCTGCCGCGGCGGCACGAGGTCGTGGCTACGCCGTGGGGCGAGGTGCGGATGAAGATTGCGGGCCTGAACGGAACGGTTTCGCAGTACGCGCCCGAATACGAAGATTGCCGGCGCATCGCCGCCGCGCATCCCGTCCCGTTGAAGACGGTGATGCAGGAAGCCATCCGCTTGTACCTGGACCGAAAGAATGGATAACCCGAACAAGTTCTACATCACCACGCCTATCTATTACGTCAACGCGCGGCCGCACATTGGGCACACGTACACCACCGTGGTATGCGATGCCATCGCCCGGCGACAGCGCATGATGGGGATGGACGTGTGGTTCCTCACCGGCACCGACGAGCACGGACAGAAGATCGAACGCTCGGCCGCGGCGGCCGGATGCTCGCCCCAGGTGTTTGCGGACAGGATTTCCGGCGAATTCCGTGGGCTGTGGGACCGGATGAAGATCACCTACGACGACTTCATCCGCACCACCGAGCCGCGGCACAAGCGCGGCGTGCAGGCCCTGTTCAAGCGGCTTCAGGAGCGCGGCTACATTTACAAGGGCTCGTACAGCGGACAGTACTGCGTGTCCGACGAACTCTATGTGGATGCGGTTGGCCCGGGGGCGCCGTGCCCGGAGTGCGGGCGTCCGACGGAGACGGTCCACGAAGAGAATTATTTCTTCAAGCTCTCGGCCATGGGCGACCGGCTGCTGAAGTATTACGCCGAGCATCCTGAATTCATTCGTCCGGAGACACGGCGCAACGAAGTCATCGCGTTTGTGCGCAGCGGACTGCGCGATCTTTCGGTGAGCCGGACGTCGTTCAAGTGGGGCATTCCTGTGCCGGGCGATCCCAAGCACGTGATCTACGTGTGGCTGGATGCGCTGGCTAATTACCTGACCGCGATTGGCTACGGCTCCGACGATCCGGCGGACCAGCAGAAGCTGGAGCGCTACTGGCCGGCCGACCTGCACATGATCGGCAAGGAGATTGTGCGCTTCCACTGCGTCTACTGGCCGGCGTTTCTGCTGGCGGCTGATCTGCCGCTGCCGCGGTCGCTGTTTGCGCACGGCTGGCTGCTGTTTGAAGAGAGCAAGATGTCGAAGTCGCGCGGCAACATCGTGCGCAGCGAAACCATTCTGGACACGCTGGGCCAGGACGCGCTGCGCTATTTCTTGTTGCGCGAAATTGTCTTCGGACAGGACGGCTCGTTCAGCTTCGATGCGCTGGTGCAGCGCTTCAATGCCGACCTAGCCAACGATCTGGGGAATCTTTCCAGCCGCACGCTCAGCATGATCGCGCGCTACTTCGAGGGCGAGATACCGTATCCTTCCGCGAGCGCGCGCGCGGATGCGGACGATGCGATCAAGAACTTGGCACAGCAGACGATTGAGGATTTCAACGCGCAGTTCGAGCAGTTCCAGTTCTCGCGCGCGCTGGAGACCGCATGGGCGCTAGTAGCGGCGGTGAACAAGTACATCGTGGAGAACGAGCCGTGGGCGGTCGCCGAACGCGACGACAAGGACTCGCGCGCGCGGCTGGCGACCATCCTGCACACCTCGGTGGAAGCGCTGCGCGTCGTCACAGCGCTGGCGCACCCAATCATTCCCGAGGCGACGGCCCGCATCTGGGATCAGCTTGGTTTGGGCGAGATACAGGAACTGGACCTACGCCAGCTCGCGTGGGGACAGATTCAGGCGGGAACGATGCTGGGCAAGGTTGAAGCGGTGTTTCCGCGCGCCGACAAGAGCATGATCGAAAGGATGCAACAGATGGAACAGCAACGCTCCGAGGCCACGCTTTCGCCAAAAGAAGGCGAAAAGGCTGGTGCACCTGGTGAGACGAAGACAACGGCGGCGGAATCGCAAACTGCCGTTGGAGTAACCGAGCCAACGACGCCCGTGGCTGCTGCACCTTCGGCCGCAGCGGAGGCAAGTAAGATTGGCATTGAGGATTTTCTGAAGGTCGAGTTGCGAGTCGGCGAGGTGAAGGTGGCGGAAAAAGTAAGAGGCGCGGACAAGCTGCTGCGGCTGGAAGTTGATATCGGGACCGAGGTGCGGCAGATCGTGGCGGGGATCGCCAAGGCGTATGAACCGGAAAAGCTGATCGGCCGCAAGGTCGTCATCGTCGCGAATCTTCAGCCGCGCAAGCTGCGCGGGCTGGAATCGAATGGCATGATCGTTGCCGCATCGCTGGGTGAAGAAGGTCAGCCGGTGCTGGCGGGATTCCTGGAAGATGTGCCGGTGGGGGCGAAGCTGAAGTAGCCAGGAGCAGACACGCAGGTGTCACCCGATGAAGTCCGTGATGTGATTAAACTTGTCGAACGCGATGGTTGGCAACTGGTGCGGACAAGAGGTAGCCACTGGCAGTATCATCATCCTATGAAGCCGGGGACGGTGACAATCGCCGGCAATCCTGCGAAGGACATGGCGCCGGGTACGTACAACAATATTCTCAAGCAGGCTGGGTTGAAGTGATGCGATTTGCGGCTGTATTTGAAAGGACCTCGACGGGATGGAGTGCCTATGCCCCCGATCTTCCCGGATTAGGAGTGGCCGGCGACACGATGGACGAGACAAGGCAATTGCTACGCGAAGCCATCGAAATGCACATTGAGGACCTCCGCGCGACTGGCCAGCCCATACCTTCGGTGGCATCGCAAGCAGACTATGTCGAGGTTGCATTGCCCGCATAGAACGTTACTGAGAACGCCTCTCACTGCCGGAACATGTTCCTGGCGATGAACAGCACGTTCGCCGGGCGCTCGGCCAGGCGGCGCATGAAGTACGGATACCACTCCGATCCGAACGGAATGTAGACGCGTAGGCCGTATCCCTCGCGCACCAGTTGCTGCTGGAGATCGCGGCGCACACCATACAACATCTGAAACTCATAGGCAGACGAGGGAATGTTTTCCGCGCGCGCGAACTGCTTGAGCTCGGCGATGATGTTTTCGTCGTGCGTGGCCAAGCCGTGGAAGACGCCGCTCTTCATCAGGGTGCGCGCCAGCTTCAGATAATTCGC
>PLBD01000483.1 GCA_003135315.1 Acidobacteriaceae bacterium
ACTTGAAGCCGCCGTCCTCCGGTGGATTGTGCGACGGAGTGATTACAATGCCGTCCGCAAGATGGTCGCTGCGGCCGCGGTTGCAAGCCAGGATCGCGTGAGAAATGACGGGCGTGGGAGTGAAGCCGTCGTTCTGCTGGATGATGGTCTCGACTTCGTTGGCAGCCAGGACTTCCAGCGCCGTCCGCTGCGCAGGAGCGGAGAGTGCGTGCGTGTCCTTGCCCATATAGAGCGGCCCGTCAATGCGCTGGCTGCGGCGATAATCGCAGATCGCCTGGGTGATCGCGAGGATGTGCGCTTCGGTGAAGGTGCCGTTCAGCGATGAGCCGCGGTGCCCGCTGGTCCCGAAGATGACCAGCTGATTGGGATCGCTGACATGGGGACGATTTTGGTAGTAGTCGCGTTCCAGGCGGACGAGGTCTACCAGTATTCCCTTCGGGGCCGGCTTGCCCGCGAGAGGCGACAATCCGGCCTGCGGCTTGAGATCAGTACCCATGGATTATTCCTGGAGCGCTTCTTGCCATGATACGTGGATACGCAGTATGGCCGGTACTGCCAGTGCGTCATAGCGGCGTCGGCCCGTGCTTTCGCTGGTCGCGATGAAAGGATTATAGCTGCTGGCGGGCGAAGCCAGGCCTCGTCAGAGTGCGGAGCCCGCTCCAGGCGAGTGGTCTATAATGTCTGAACCTTCGTCGGGAAGCAGGCGCCGCCTTTGGCCAATCGCGATCTCGAAAAAACCACCGTCCGCCCGGAACCACCAAGGAGAGAGATGAAGCCTTTGCGAATGCTCGTCGTCGCTACCGTCGCGCTATTGGCTGCCGCAGGAATGGCCAGCGCGCAATCGTGGCAGCCGCTAACCAATCAGCCGGCCTTTACCGCCGGAACAGTACTACTGCTCAACGATGGTACGGTCATGGTCCACCACGAAGATCCGAACGACGGTTACTCCGACTGGTACAGGCTGACGCCCGACATCAATGGCAGCTACGTGAACGGAACTTGGTCGCAGCTGGCTTCGCTGTCGTCGGACTACGGTCCGCTCTTCTTCGCTTCGGCAGTGCTGGCCGACGGCAAGGTCATCGTTGAGGGAGGCGAGCAGAATTTCAGCCAGTACGTGTGGACCACCCTGGGCGCGATTTACGATCCCGTGGCCAACAGCTGGACCAGCATCAATCCGCCGAGCGGCTGGACCAGCATCGGCGATGCCTCCAGCGCAGTCTTGTTCAACAAGACGTTCATGCTCGCCAACTGTTGCGACCGGCAGCAGGCCCTGTTCGATGAAGCTACGCTGACGTGGACCGCGACCGGCAGCGGCAAGTTCGACTCCAACAACGAGGAGGGCTGGACGCTGCTGCCCACCGGCAATGTGCTCACCGTCGACGCTTACACCGACGTGAACGATCCCACGGGCACCAACTCCGAGCTTTACACGCCGTCCAGCGGCTCGTGGTCAAGTGCGGGAAGCACTATCGTCCAGCTCTGGGACTCGCATGGTTCCTACGAAGTGGGACCTGCGGTGTTGCGGCCGGACGGAACCGTGTTCGCTACCGGAGCCAACGGCGCAGGCGCAGGTCATACTTCCATCTACAGTCTGAGCACACAGGCCTGGACGCCGGGTCCTGACTTCCCTGACGGCCTGGACGTTGCCGACGGTCCCGCGGCCCTGTTGCCCGACGGCAACGTGCTGGTCAGCGCAAGCCCCGGCATCTTTGAGCTCAACACGTATTTCTTCGAGTGGAATGGCACCGGGCTGATCTCCGTGCCGCGCACGCCGAATTCTCCCAACAACTCATCGTGGTATGGACGCATGCTGGTGTTGCCCACCGGCCAGGTACTGTACACGGATGGCAGCAATGACGTCGAGATTTACACTCCCACGGGAAATCCGTATCCAGGTCTGGCGCCGTCGGCCCTGCTGACCGCGGCCGTGCTCAGTCGCGGCAGCTCGTTGGTCTTGTCTGGCTCCAAGTTCAATGGCGCGTCGCAGGCCAATGCCTACGGGGACGATGCCCAGGACGCCACTAACTATCCCATTGTGCGCATTACCAATGTGGCAACGGGACATGTGTTCTACTGCCGCACCCACGACCACAGCACCATGGCGGTCGGATATTCAGGACCGACGTACACCCATCTCGATATTCCATCCAAGATGGAGACAGGCCAGAGCTACCTGGAAGTCGTGGTGAACGGAATTGCGTCGCCCAGGTACAACGTCGGGATCAAGTAAGAAGCGTGAAGCCGGATTGCGCGGGCCAATCGACCAGCGCAGTCCGCCCCGAATGGGCCGGGCGGCCGGTTGAAGGCAAGTCAGGATTTGTTCAAACCGCCCTTCTTCTTGAAAATCTTTACGACCTGATTGGACTGGGGATGGTATGTTTTGGCAGCGTCTCCCCAGACGTATTTGCTATAGCCGAGAAGATCGACGATCCCCACCAAGTCATAGTGAGTCGGCACGTAGCTATCGATCCAGTCAAAGATGAGCGTCTTCGAATCGGGTAATCTGCCGAACGAAGTGGCAACATTGACCAGCACCACGTACTCCGGCTGGGCGGCCTCGATCTCGTTGATCATCTGCTTCTGCATTTCACCTGCATACGGCTGTTCTTCCATCAGCCCGTAGGTGTAGATATATCCGGTTGCGGAACGGCGGTCGGCGTAGAAGTAGATCTCCGGTTCCGAGCCCAGCACCGCAACGCGGGCGTCTTTCGCGGAGTGATTCTTGATGTAATAGGCAACGTCGTCCGCCTCCGAAAATGGATTGGTGCCATAGATGATGCGCGAGCCAATAAACGGGCCGGCTTTGAAGAGATAGTTACGTTGCAGGTAGAGAGATCCGGCAAATGCGCCGACGAAGACAAGCAGCGGTAAAACTGCCCAGACCCTTGAGCGCAGATGTTGTTTCAGACTGGCGGTGCCGCAGCCCACGGCCACGCCCGTCAGGAGGGCAACGGCAGGCAAGAGCAGGATGAAATAGTGTTGCCGGAAATACAGGCCGGGACAAACCGCGGCAGCCGAGCACAGAAGGAAAGTCAGCAGAAAGAACCACTGGGTCCGAGCCGCGCGGTTCCACACGATCGCGGTAACGCCAATGCCGGCCAATCCCCAGATCATCACGACGGGCAGCACTGCCTTGGGAAGCATTAGCCACAAGGTATCCAGACCTTCGCGAAGTCCGAGTGTCGTGGCATACTGCCGGGCGTAGAGAACGGTCCAAAACCAGAAATTGCCGAATGCACCCGCGAGCGCCAACAGCAGGCAGGTGATGGCAAACGGCAACACGACCCCGCAGACGTACAGGGCGGATTTTCGCCAGAATTCCCGCCGGTTGTCCCGCCATGTTTGCCGTTCGGCTTTGACCAGATACAGGCCACCGAAAACGGCAAACATAATTCCCGGCTGCTTCATCAGAAACGCCAGGCCGAGAAACAGGCCGCTGCAAAAATACAGCCATGGTCGCTGGCTCTGCGTCGCTCTTAACAGAAGCAGGATACCGATTACGGCAGCCAATACTACAAAGTGGGTGGCGTGGCCCGCGAATCCAATGACTGCCGGACTGGTGGAAAGCAGAGCGTAGCTAGAGCCGGCCACCAGGCCTGCCAGCGGTCCAAAGAGCCGCTTGCCCAGCAAGAACATCAGGAAGGTAGTCGCGGCATTGACCACCAACAGCCCGAGGTGGACGCCCCGCGCAGTTTGCCCGAACACCAGCAGGATGGCAGCGTAGGCCGCAAAGGTGCCAGGAAGCTTCATGCTGTAGAGGAGCGTGTACGGCGGTATGCCGTGCAGCATGAGCTGTCCAGCGTAGGCATATTCGCCTTCATCCCGCTCCAGAGGCGCGTAGCGGAAATGCCAGCGAATCATGCTGAAGAACACAATCACCAGAAGCAAAGGCAGGTAATACGGTAAGGATCTCCGCATCGTTGGGGATTCCAGGGGAATCAGCCATGATGTTACGACATTGTGGGATGCAAATGCGAAGCGGGATGAGGGAACCGGCCGCTCGCGCGGAATATAATCACGGTGACTATGACCTGCATAGCGCACATTTTTCCGCGATGGATCCGCCTCAGCACGATGACAGCGCTTCTTCTCGGCTCCGGAATCTGTTGTGTGGCCCAGCAGACCGCACCGCCGCGTCCCATCCTCCAGCCACCATCCAACTCCGATGAAACGGCGTGGGAGGCTCAGCAGAAGAAAGAGATGGCAAAAAAAATCAATCTTCAGCGCCAGGATGAAATCAAGAAAGATACGGGAAAGCTGCTGGAGTTGGCGACGGAGTTGAAGCAGTCGGTGGACAAGACCGACGAGAACACGCTGTCACTGGAAGTGATCAAGAAGGCCGAGCAAATCGAGAAGCTGGCCAGGAGCGTGAAAGAGAAGATGAAGGGGCCGTAAGGCAGTGTTCAGTTGCGCCGGCGCCGACTCCGAGTCCAACCCCGACGCCCACGTCAACCCCGACGCCTGCTCCCCCCGCAAAGCACAAACATAAGCCAAAGCCGAAACCCACGCCAAAGCCAAAGCGTGGCCGAGGCCGCTGAGATCCCCTCGCATCGGCTTAGACGCAATGAAAAACGCCATCCCAATGGGATGGCGTTTCGTACACTAACAGTGATGACTCAGGCTGCCGCTTTGACGATCCGCATGCCGTAGAACGACCGGTACACGAATACGAACGACACGGCGAAGAACACCAAGGCCAGCACGTGGCTGAAAGGCGCACCCTTGCTGGCAGTCAAACTGACAGCTAGTTCCACCGCCAGCAGTCCAAACAGCGTGGTGAACTTGATGATCGG
>PLBD01000501.1 GCA_003135315.1 Acidobacteriaceae bacterium
GCTGATTTTCGCGCGCCAGGGCGAGCATCTCGTCGGTCATGTCGAGACCGTAGGCTTTGCCGGATGGCCCGACGCGGCGAGCCGAGAGCAGCACATCGATACCTCCTCCGGAGCCGAGGTCAAGAACGATTTCGCCTGCGTTCAACTGGGCTAGCGCGGTGGGATTGCCGCAACCCAGCGAAGCCTGCAACGCGGCTTCAGGAATCTGCCCCGCCTGCTCGGCGTCATAGAGATTGACGGTAATGGGGTCGCAGCAGCTTTCGAGCGCGGACGCCGCTCCGCAGCACGAGCTGCCGGACCCAATCTGGACGCGGAGCGCCGCCTGGCCGTACTTTTCTTTCACGACTTCCTTGATGCTCTGTGTCGTCATACCGTTCTCCTATCGCCCGGCCTGGAAAACTTCTTCCGGCTTGACCGCCTTGTTGCGGGAGCAGCACTCGTCGAAGAGAAATCCAAGCAGCTCTTTCAGCGCGTCGGTGTTGGCGGTGTACCAGAGGAAGGTGCCGTCGCGACGCACCTTCACCAGGCCTTCGTTCTTCAGCTTGTCGAGATGGTGCGAGAGGGTCGAGCTCGGGATGTCCAACTCGCTGCCGATATCGCCAACGATCATGCCGGTGGGGTGGGCGGACAGCAGCAGTTGCATGATGCGCAGACGGGGTTCGGTCCCCATGGCCGAAAGCATGTCAGCGCAGCGGGTGGTCAGGTCGGGGTCGGGCTTTTTGGGCATGGAGGCCCTCCTTCTGTGATTCTATACTTATAGAATCACAGAGTGGTTGTCAAGAGAAAAATTACAAAAATGAGGGGCGGTTTGGCGGCAGCCGCGCCCTTCAAAGCCGATGCCAGGTAATCCACGTCGGACTACGGCGCAAAATAGCCGGCGATATCCAGGATCAGGTTGGTGGGATTAAAGGCGAAGGCGTCGATCGAACCGTTGATCGTGGGCACGATGGCCATGTTGGAGGTAACGGCGCCGTCCTCCGCGTTCACGGTCGAGACCACGGGCTGCTGCTGGCCATCAGGCCAAAGCGTCAGATACTGAAGCGCACCGGGAGGCACAACCGTCGCGTTCAGCACGTAGGCCGTTGCGCTGGCCGGCAGAGCGCACGGGCCGTCCACGACATTCACCGTAAGCTCGCCCTGGAACTGATGGCCTTGCGCGGGATTGCGCGTGTCCAGCACGCGGCAGGGCGCAAGGTTGTACAGCGACATGGGACTGGGCGCCGAGTTTGCGGGCGCGAAGTAGCCGTTGATGTCGATCAGCAGGTCAGTATCGTTGCCATAGGCATAGGTCTGGATAGCGCCGCCGGTTCCCGCCGGCACCAGGGCGGCGTTGGCGGTGATGGTCCCGGTGGGAGCGTTGAGGGTGGACACCTGCGGCTGCGGTTGGCCCGCCGGCCATACGGTCAGGTAGCCCAGAGGCTGGCCGTTCTTCGGCAGCGCCGTGAAGTTCAGCGAGTAAGCCTGCGCCGCGCTGGGGATGTTGCAGGCAGTCGCCTGCAGCACTGGGAAATTGCGTTGCCCGCCGTTTTGTAGCACCGGGCCGCCCAGTTGCCCAACCGGGTTGCGGGTGTCGGCTACGCGGCAGGGCGGCAGCGGGAAGAACGCCAGCGTAGAGCCGTTCCCCGTCGCAAAGTATCCGGTAACGTCGAGAATCAGCTCGGTGGTATCGGTGGCGTAGGCGCTGACCGACTGCCCGGCGCCTGCGGGAACAATGGCGGCATTCGCTTTGGTTCGCCCGTCGTAGGAGTTCAGAGTGGAGACAACCGGCTGGCTGGCGCCGGTGGGCCAGATCGTGAGGTAGTTCAAGGAGCCTTCGGGTACGACAGTGACGTTCAAGGCGTAGGCAGCGGCGGTGGCGGGAAGGTTGCAGCTGCCTTGCGGCAGCGGAAAATCCCGCTCGGTTCCAGCAGCGAGAGCGGGACCGCCAAACGTGCCCGGCGCGTTGCGCGTGTCAACCACGCGGCACGGAGTGAGAGGGTAGAATCGCAGTCCCGAAGAACCTGCGGTGACAGCGACATCGTCCAGGTACATGTAGGTCGGGTAGCCTGTGCCGTCTTCGTGGACGTTGAAATAAAGCTGAATGGTCTGGCCCACCCAGGGAGTGAGGTCGAAGGTGACCTGCGTCCAGGCCTGCGCGTTGGAGGCGACTTTGAAGATTTGCGCCAGTTCGTTGCCATTCGTGTCGCGGACCTGGGCTTCCTGCCAGTCGTACTGGATCGAGGTCAGGGTGGATGGCCAGTACCAGAAGCTCAACGTGGGGCCGTCCGCGTAGTTGGGAACGGTAACGACTTGATACAGCCACGAGTCACCGTTGGGTTCGGGCAGGCCGGTGGCGCCAAGCTGCGCGCTGAAGCTGCCGCCGTGGGCCTGCAAGGTCGAGACGACTGGAAGCAATACGCCGCCGGCGGTCCAGCAGGTAAGAGTGCCGCTCTCAAATCCACCATTCGACAGCGTGTCGGCGACGCAGGGTACCGTTTCTGTGCCCAATCCCGTTAAGGCAGCGACCCGGGGACTGCCGGGACCATTGTCGGTAACGGTCAGCGTGCCCGCTCGTGTCCCCGTGGCCGTAGGCTTGAAGCTGACGTTGATGGTGCAATGGGCGTTCGGGGCCAGGGCGGTTGGGCAGTTGTTGGTCTGCTGATAGTCGCCAGTAACGGCGATGCTGCTGATCGCGAGGCTGACGGATTGTTGATTGCTGAGCACGATCTGCTGCGCCGAGCTGGTCGTTCCTACGTTCTGCACTCCGAAACTCACGTTGGCGGGATAGAAGCCAATGTAGCTGCCGCTGGCGCAGCCGGGAAACTCGAAGCTGACGATGCGTGTGTTCCAGTTGTACGCGCCGGTGGTGAGCTGATACTGCTGGGTGTACCAGAAGGTGCAATCGTCGGTGGGGTCGACCGCCATGGAGCTGTAGTCCCCCCAGCGATTCACGTTGGGCGTCTGCGATCCGCTGCCGAGGATAACCGTAGTCTCGGCTTCCAGATCGCCGGGCGGATCGGTCGGCATGCGTCCGGCAAAGGCAATGGAGGGATAGACTCCTCCGCTGGAGACGCTGTATCCCAGCGCGATGTCTCCAATCTTGTCCATGGCGATGCTGCCCATCCAGCGATAGTTGGAATCGGGAGCGTAGGTTCCCTGCTGGGCCACGACCGGCGTGGTAGCGGGCGATTGAATTTCATACCAGCGCACTCCACCGCCGCCGCTGACAGCCACCGACTGGTTGACGACCAGCGACTCGTGATCGGCGAACTTGCGATAAGCCAGGCGATACATCAGGCGGTCGGCTACGGAGTCGAGGGTGTTGGTGGTCAGCGGCTGGGGCACACATTCCGCTCCGCCGTTGCACAGCGGCGTGAAGGGCGCAACGTCGATCACGGTCGGGCCGGTGAAGGTGGAGTTGGAGGGCTGGTTGAAGTCCACATGAAACTGGTAGAGGTCCAGAGAGTCCGCGCCGTAGTTCAGCATGTAGTTGGGCGAGCCTGACGGCGGCGGAGTAACGCCATCGACATCCGCCGGAAGCAGGCTGCCGACAAAGGGTTCCTGCTGAAAGCAGACTTGCGTGGCGGTCTGCCCGGTCAACATGGCGGCGCGGTTGTAGGCACAGGCGTCTGCGCCCATGAAGGTGTTGCCGTCGAACATGTTGAGCGTCTCGTAGTAGGCATCGGGCCAGGCGCCCATCTTGGGATAGTCGTCGAAATAGTCGTACTCGAAGGAATAGCGATACCAGGAGCCGGTCGCGTCCGAATTGACCGAGACGGCAACGCATTGCAGGTACGGCGGCGTGGAAACGGACATCTGGCTCATGACCCAGCGGGCGGCCAGCTTGTCGTAGAGAACGATGGGATCACCATCGTTGTCGGCCTCGCAGCCTCCGCCAAATCCCAGCCACAGGGTATTTCCCGGCGTCGGGCCGGCCAGCAACGAGCCCATCTTCTTGTCGAAGATGGCGAAGTAGGTGTTTACCCACTGCACGTATTGCGTAGCTCCTACCGCGCCGTTGGTGTCCGCCGGAATGTACTCGACCGTGAAGCCATACTGTCCGTCGCCAATGCCTTCAAAATTCAGGCCGACTTGGGGCGAGAATCCTGTGGTGGTGAACTGGCGCACCGGATCTTCGTCTAATGGCCGTAAACCCGGCGGAAGAGGAATGCTGCGCCGGGGCTCGGCTTCCAGCTTGCCGTGGGCGACCGGATGGGCGTTGCGGATCATGTCGCTCAGGGGCGGCGAAACATCGTGGTGCAGATCGCGGCGGACGATGGTGGGGCCGCGACCCGCTTGCGCCAATAAAGCAACGGGCGGAACGCCGCACAGGATGAGGGCCAGGATTCCACGGACCGGAAAGAATTTTGCATGGGACATGCCGTCGCTCCCCGCGGAACAGTCCGGGATATTCGGGAGCATGTGATGGGCAAATGTGGGTTAGAAGCGTTTAAGTTTGGATGAATCAGGGTCGCGCTATTCCCACAGTCGCACGAGGGATCGAAAAGGAACGCAGAACAATAACCTCGCCTACGCTCCCACCTTCATCTCGCTCAGGATTTCTTCCACCGCCGCAATCGCGCTGGTGATCTCCTGGTCGGTGTTGTAGAAGTGCGGCGAGAAGCGGACCCCGGACTTGGGACGATAGTCCACCAGAATGTCGCGCTTGAGCAGTTCGGCGCAGACCTGCGGCGCGTTGGGCATGTCGATGGAGACGGTACCGGCGCGGCGTTCCGGATTACCTGGCGTGTTGGTGCGCCAGCCGTGCTGCGAGGCCAGGTCCATCAGCAGAGCGGTCTGGCATTTTGATTTCTGGCGGATGTTCTCCACGCCCACTTCGCGGATGATCTTCAGCCCTGGCTGCGCGACTTTCAGCGCCGGGATATTGGACGTGCCCTGAGTGAAGCGATAGACGTTGGGCGTATAGCGGGTGGCGCCGATCTCGAAGCCGAAGGGATTTTCGTGGCCGAACCAGCCCGTGAAGGTGGGCTCCAGCGTCTTCGCCAGGTCGGGCCGCACGTAGAGATACGCCGTGCCGGGGCCGCCGCACAGCCACTTCAGGACGCCGCCGGTGCAGAAATCCACGTTGAGCTTTTGCACGTCGAAGGGCAGAGTGCCGGTCGCCTGGAAGGAGTCGAGCAGAACATAGGCGCCGACGCGGTGGGCCTTCTCGACAATGGCCTCGACGTCCTGGATGAAGGCGCTGCGGAAGATGACATGCGAGATGGGCACCAGCAGCGTCTCTTCGTCGATGGCGTCCAGCAGGCGCTGGGTGTTGACGTGGATGGTGTCGTCGTTGGCCACCATGACGATGCGCGCGCCCCGCTTGCGTTGCGCCTCCCAGAAGTACATGACCGAAGGGAAATTCAGGTCGGTGTAGACGACCTTGTTGCGGCGGCCGGTGAAATCGAAGCAGGAGGCCACCGTCGCCTGGCACGTGGTGACGTTTTGCAGGCACGCGACCGAGCCTGGCGGCGCATTGAAGAGCGCGCCAATCTGGTCGCCGACCTCGGCGGCCAGCATCCACCATTCCTCTTCCCAGGCGCGCACGCCGCGCGTGTTCCACATCTCGGTGTACTGGTGCAGGGAATCCTCGACGCCGCGGGGCATCGCGCCCAGCGAGTTGCTGATGAGGTAGGTAGTGCTTTGCAGGATGGGAAACTCGGAACGGTAGCGGAGAAGTGCCTCAGACATGAGGAACATTGTAGGGGAAGAGCACGCCGGGATGGGAATTTGTACCGAAGGACGGGATTTTTGATAAAGTTGCAACTGGCCGAAACTCTGTAGTCGGCGTCGGGTTCACTTAAATTCACCAGGAGTAGCGGAAGCGGCAATCATTATCTCCGGTCCTATCCAAATTCCGCGTCCCAAGTTTATGCAGCGTTTGCCCTACTTTCTCGTAGTCTTCCTTGTCGCAGTCTTCCTGCTGGCCACAGTTACCGGGTGCGGCAGTGGCAACAACACGCCCAGCAACGTCGGCCTGTATGGCAACTGGAACGTTGTCATGTATGCGAACGGGAGCAGCACGCCCATGTTCGTCTTCGCCTTGGCGATGTCGCAGTTAGGCAACTCGAACTACAGCGGCTCGTCGATCACCTACAACGGCTCGGTGGCTATTCCCAGCAACATGTGCATCAATGGCAAAACGTTGACCGCCACCGCGTCCACCAGCGGCAGCAATTTCACCATGACGGTCACGGACGCCAGCACCCAGACCGTCATCACCGTGCAGGGCTCGCTGACCACACAAACCACGACCCTGTCGGGGACCTACAACAATCTCGCCAGTGAGGCGTGCAGCGCGTCCCGGGGCACGGTGACCATGTCGCCGCAGTAAGGCGGCGGCGCGTCCTCCGGGCCGATTCGGCAGCCTGAATCCTGGCGCCTCCGGCGGGAGTTCCTCATCTAGAATAAGCACACTGGGGTTGAGGACTCCCACACCCATGCGCAAAACTATCTTGATTTCTGCCCTGCTGCTTCTCGTTTCCGGAATCCCGCTTACCGCGCAGCAAATCCGCGGCGACTATATCGAGTCGCGCTCCACCGACGTTTACGTGGCGCAATGCTTTGCCAACGGCGAGGCCGGGCTCACCGGCAATCGGGCGCTGCTGGCGTGGCATGTGCAACAGGGCTCGTGGGACGGCGTCCAGCTGGATGGGCTTACCGTGGCCGCGGCGGTGCGGGCGCGGGCCACGCTGGGCGATCCCTACGGCGAGCCGTATCCCGCGCAAGCGGTGCTGATGGTGGACGACGCAGCCAATGCCGCACAGCGCCAGGCACTGATTGCGCTGGCCCAGCATGAGGGTGGCAGGCTGGTGGAAAACATTGCGCGGGTGGAGTACGTCCCCGTGATTCTTGATATGCCGCAAGATCCGCAGCAGGGCCACGCGGTGCTGCGCGCCGGGCATCTGGCGGCCATTGTGACCCGCCCGCTGAACCATCACGATCACATTTGCGGCAACGAGACCAACTTCTATCCGCCGCTGACCAATGTGGACCATGCCACCTCGGCTGTTGCCCTGACCGACGAGTTCCAGGGCGATGGGCTGGATTCGCAGTGGAGTACCCACGGACGCCGCAGCGCGTACCTCGCCAGCTTCAGCGAGGGCGGTGCGATTGTGGCGGGCACTTCCGAAGAGCCGGCCATGCACCATGGTGGAGAGTAGTTGGTCGGCGGAAGGTGATCGAGCGAGTGTTATGAATACTGCTGATATCCACACACTCTGTGCGTACAACCGCTGGGCGAACCGGCGCATGTTCTCCGCCCTGGAGAAACTGAGCGACGAACAATTTACCGCGACAATGCAGAGCAGCTTTCCGTCGATTCGGGATTCCGTCCTGCACATCCTGGCGGCTGAATGGCTTTGGCTGAAGCGATGGAAAGGTAGTTCGCCGCGGGCGACGGTTGCCGACACCAGTAACGCCTTCGCAATGGGCAGCGCGCTGAGCAATGGCGGCGTTGCCGTGGATAAACTGGCGACATTATCCGGGTTGCGAGGCTTCGCGGATTCCATCGAGCAGGAGCGGCAGGAGTTTCTGGCGGCTCTGGATGACAATGCCCTGCAGGCGCGGCTGCGGTACACCGATATGGGCGGCAAGGACTTTTCCATGCCGCTGCACTACCTGCTGCAACATCTGGTGAACCACGGGACCTATCATCGTGGGCAGGTGACCACGCTGCTGCGGCAGGCTGGCGCGGAGACCGTGTCTTTCGATCTGCTGTTTTTTATCCGCGAAGAGGAAGCCAAGGCCGCGACGGCCTAGATCATTCTGCCTAAACACTAGCCCCGACTTACGGGCCGCTGCAGGTGGGAACGATCTCTTATTGCCGGGCATAGGCTTCTTGTACACCAGCCAGGCCGATCTATACCTGCCGCTTCCCTGAAACGAACGGATTGCCGGAAATCACGAAGCGCAACGGCCGTTCGACAGCTTTGGTGATGCCGATTCGCGGCGTGGCGACGATGCGCGCGGGACGAAAGCCGTCGTCGGCCAGCCACAAGTCCGACTCGGGCGACGTGAAGTCCTTATCGTTGTCGCGCAGCCGCGTGATGCCGAGCGCCTCCGACATGCGTCCGGGGCCGCTGGAGACCATTCGCAACTGTGCCGGGCGCGGCGATGCTGGCAGAGCAAGGTCGCGCGCGCGCGACATCGCCGCTAATCCGAAGACGGGCTCCATCGCGCGGAAAAGTACGCCCTCGCCGCGAGCCTCGGGCATGCAGGAAACATTCAGGCAGTAGTGATTGCCGTAGATGAAATACACGTAGGCGTGACCCGGCGGCCCGAAGAGCACGGCGTTGCGAGCGGTCCGTCCGGCGTAGGCGTGGGCTGCGGGATCCTGCTGACCAAGGTACGCCTCATCTTCGACAATGCGGCCGGCAAGCAAGCTTCGCCCTTCACGCCGGACCAACAGCTTGCCCAGCAGCTCGCGCGCTACGGTCACGGCATCTCGATTAAAGAATTCGCGCGATAGCCTCGGCGCGGCGCGCAGCTTCGCAGCCGTGACAGGGATTGGCATTGGCGGGAGCGGCGGCGGCGCGGCTTCGCGCTTGCCCGTTCTCTTTGACTGCCCGCTCGGCGCCAGGTGCGGCATGCGGGGATTGTGGTTTCGTTGAATCAATTCTCTGTGATGCCAGCTTCTTTGGCGCGAAACTTCCAGTAGTCGCCCGCAGTCTCGCTCAAATCACCCGATGGCCGCTCGCCGCGGAAGACGCGCGACACTCCGCGAACCACGCGGCGCATCGGCAACTCACCGGTGCTGTCGGCCAGAAACAGCTCGCCAATCTTCGAGGTGCGATAGTACCAGCGCTTGAGCAGCGCCAGGTGCTCCATCCACTCCAGCGCGCCGCGCAGCTTCGGACTTTCCACCGCCGCCAGAGCATCGCTAATGCGCGACTCCATCGACTGCGGCTTGGAGGCGAGGCGCGAGGCTTCGGCCCTGCCGACATTGAGCGCCACCGGCTCGCAGATCTGTCCGGCAACAATCTTGAACAGCGCCACCGAATCGCGCTCGGCCGAGGGCTGCACCATCACGCCGTTCAACTCGTCGAGGCGGCGCGCGATTTCCGGCAGCTGCGCGATCGCGGCCTTCACTTTTTCCAGGCGCGCATGCTGCGCGGCCGCGCCTTCAAAGTCGAGATTGGTGGAAGCTTCGTCGCGCTGCCGTTCGATCTCGCGTACCAGCGACTCTCCGCCGCTCTGGAAGAACTGCTGCACCCGTTCGACCTCAGCGGCATATTCCTCATCGCTACAGCCTTTGAAGCAGGGCGCCAGGCACATCTTCATCTCGGAATAAATGCAGCCGGGGAACGCAGGATCGGGATGGAGATCGTCGACACAGCGCCGCATCTTGAAAAGGTCGAGCGAGTCGTTGCAGAACTTCTCCGCCGCAACCCGCGTGGGAAACGGGCCGTAGTACCGGGCATTCGATTTCATTCCGCTGATGCGCGTGGTGACGATCGCGCGCGGGTAGGGATTGTCGAGAATCAGCTTGATCAGCGGCGCGAATCGCAGGCGCAGCCGCTTCTCGTAAGTCTGGGGATATTCGCGGCGCAGAACTCTGCAGAGCAGAAACGATGCCTCGAAGTCGGAGCCGGTGATGGACCACTCGACCGACCGGGCTCGCTCACGCAGGTTCAGCTTGCGGCTTTGTCCATCGACCGCGCCCAGCAGACGTTGCAGCCGGCGGCGCAGGTTCGAGGTCTTGCTGACATAGGGCTCCGTGCCTTCGTCGCCGCGCAGCAGAAACACCGCCGCGCTCGCCGGAACAGCGGCGTAGAGTTCGAAATCGCTGTCGGGGATGAAGTTAGTGCACTGCACGAGGACATTCTATCTACCAGCAGAATACCTTTTGTCTTGTCTTTTGCACCCCCTCTGGTGCAGAAAGGAACCCTCACTTGCGCTATGGCGATATATCGCTAAAGACGCCTAGTGTCTTTCAATATGGAGATTTATTAGTCAACCGCGCAAGCGACTAAACACAAAAACGCACCGGCTACGGCGTGATCTCAAAGACTACGCCGCGTCCGGTGCTTCCTCCGTACACCGTCGTGCCGTACAGGTTGCCGCTAGCGTCCATGGTCAGGCCGCCACTGGGCGTCGCTCCATCGCTCCCGCCAGAGAAATCGTGCAGCGAGGTATACGTGTAACCGCCATTGGACGGTGTCAACTTAAATACATTGCCACTTCCATGCGAGCCGTCAGCACTGGTGGCGCCATAGAGATTGCCGGCGCCGTCCATGATGAGCGCCGACTCGGGACCATCAAACCCACCGCTGCCCGTAAGACTGAAAAGCAGGTTGAAATTCCAACTACCGCCGGAAGGGGATAACTGAAAAACGGTTCCACCATCGCCCGATCCCCCATAGGCGGTTGCGCCGTAAAGATTGCCAGCCTGGTCGAAGAGCAGGCCGGCAGAAGTGGCGCAGCCGTCGTCATCGCAAGAGAATTGGAAGAGCGAGTTGAATGTCCAGCCGGAGCCCGACGGAGTCAGTTCGAAGACATCGCCTCCGCCGCTCTGAACGCCATTCTCCGGAACGGTGCCATACAGGTTTCCGGCTTGGTCAAGAATCACGCCCCCGCCGGGATACTGGCCGTCGGCCCTGCTGGTGAAGGCGTGCAGGGTGTTTACGGCCCAGTTGTTGGATTTCGTCAGCTCGTAAACCGTGCCGCATCCCAGGCCGCCGGCCAGGCACTCGTTGTAATCGCCGCCCAACTGCGAAGTTCCATAAATGTTGCCGGCAGCGTCAACGCTAAGCGGCCCCGAGGGGTCGGAAGGGGTGCCGTGAGTACCGCTAAAGGATGCAAGTACGGTTTCCGTCCAGGGGCAGGACACGGTAGGGCAAAACGTGGCGGGGGGCTGCAGCTTGAAAACAACGCCAGGTCCATTCTCGCCTCCGTGAGCCGTGCTCCCGTAGAGAGCGCCGCCCGGGCCAAACACCACGGGCGCCGCGGGATTTGCTCCAGTAGGGTAATTGTTGAACTCGTAAATTGACGTCAAAGCCCAGCCTGATTCGCGGTGGGTCATCTTAAAAACCGTTCCGTAATTGTACCTTCCGCCTCCTATGGTGGTGCCATAGAGGTTTCCAGCGCGGTCGAGAGTCAAAGTCGCCCCCGGCGCTGACCCATCGGGACCAGTGAAGTTGTGTAGGACCGTGAACGTCTGGGCCTGCGCCGATGGAACTGCAAATGCCATTACTACGAAAGTAGCTGTAAACGGGAACATAGTTCGCCATAGGGAAGTGCGGGGCAAGCTGGAAGCTTGTGTCTGGCTCGTCATCATCGTCTCCTGCAACCGACACGGACGGTATTACGAACCGTGTTCCTGGCGACACACTTTACACCCGATTGATGGGAATTTCCCAGCAGAGAATGCTAATTGTTGTTAACAGGCCATAGCACAAGCAATCCCCGTCCAGGCAGCCTAGCCATTCCTTTTGCTGTTGCGCAGCGAGAGCCGGCTGGGCGCGCTGATGCGATGGAAGTGCGCCTGCTTGGAGTGCTGGCGGTAGTCCGGCCCGTCGATCTCGACCTTCTTGCACATCTCATGCAGCCGCGAGCGCATGCGTTCGCCGATGCGGTCGCCGAGAGTTTCGCGGCGCGCCGCGCGCTCTGTCGCCGACGGGCTGCGCAGATTGTCGACCTCAACGTTCGTTTCTTCCCCGTCAGGAAAGTTCGTCGTGATGATCGTGGTCTTGTTGTTGTTGTAGCGGCTGTTGAGCAGGTAGTTGACGGTGTCGAACACCCACTCCGTGCTGCGCACCGCGCCCAGTTCATCCAGCACCAGCACCTCGGCTTCGAATACGGGACGCAGAATCTCCATCTCCGTCGCCTGCACGGACGGGTTGTAGGAGTTCTGGATCGACTTCAGCAGCTCGCGATAATCGCAAAACAGGCAGTGGATGCCCTTCTCGCGAATCAGGTCTTTGATGATGCCGACCGCCAGATGCGTCTTGCCCACGCCCACCGAGCCGACGAACAGCAGCCCGGTCTTCTCGACGGGATAGTCCTCGACGAAGCGGCCGGCGAAGGTCCGGGCCTTGATGATGCTGGTCTGGCTCTTGTCATCGGGATCGTACTGGAAGTTACTCAGATCGCAATGCTCGTATCGCGCGGGGATGTGCGCCGCCGCCAGCAGACGTTCGGCGCGACCCTTTACGCGACACTCGCAGCGCACGGCCTCGCGCTCCTTGCCGTGCTCGACGGTCTGCCATCCGGTGCCGCCGCAGATGGGGCATGTTTCCGTTGGAGTGGTCATATCTGCATCCGAAGCCAACTGTACTTTGATTGCGAAACAACCCGCAACACCCGCGGCGTCTCTGCCGTCAGAGAAGTGTTGAATAGCGGTGAAAATCCGGCGATCTCTGTGGAAGAAGGGAGCGAAATCGAATTCAAGCCGCTTCGTTGTGGGGACGGATCTTCGCAACCTTGTTGCCCAGGGCGGTTCGGGCCTTTGCCAGCTCATAAGCAGATTGCAGATTCATCCAGAACTCCGAGCTCATCCCAAAGAACCGTCCCAGGCGCAACGCAATGTCGGCGCTGATGCCGCGCTTGCGCAGCACGATATCGTTTACCGTTTGGCAGTTTACCCCGATTGCCTTGGCCAGCCGATACCCGGAAATCTCCATCGGCTTCAGGAACTCCTCACTCAGAATCTCGCCAGGATGCACTGCCCAGCCCGCGCCTTTGCGTCTCTCGAACGACATGCTGACCTCTGTTCCTAGTGATAGTCGGTTATTTCAACGTCATAAACATCGCCATTCCGCCAAACGAAACAGATGCGGAACTGATCGTTGATGCAAATTGCGTGCTGACCCTCTCGATCACCGGTCAGAGGGTGCAATCTGTTCTTTGGCGGCAAGTGTAGATCCTCGAGGCTGACGGCGGCATCAAGCGGCAGCCGCTCCTACGCCAGCGGAATGTCATAAACATAATCATGGGCGGCCAATGCGGCGGGCTTCATGGTGCCAGCCCCCACTCGCTTCTCGATTGCCTCGCGCGAAAGATCGAAGACGGCTTCCACGATCTGCTCGCGCTCCGCGTCGCCGGCCTGCGCCACCACAAACAGCAGGCGCGCGCTGTGCTGGATATATTTCGGCGAAAGCAGTTGCCGCTGCAGCAATTCCATGATGACCGTCGCCTTCGAGCGGTCGAAGCGTCCGGGATCGCCGTGCCGGTCCAGTTCGGCGAAGAACGCCGCCGTCCACTCGTTGTGATACTCCCACACCTTGTGGAACAGCTCGTTGGTGAAGCGCGCTCCCGCCTTCACCTTCTCGGCGCTCGGCGCGAGCACCATGCCGTCTTCGGTGAGCGCCGGCCGCTGGAAACAGCCATCCCTCGTAATGACGGCCTGATGGCGAACTAGAGTCCATAGCCATGACACGTCTATGCGGTACGTGGCCAGGTCGTTCATGAAGCGCTGCTTGAGTTCGTAATCGTCGATGGCGGCGGCGAAGTTGCCGTTCAGGATCTGGAAGCCGTAGTTGGCGGCCATGTAAAACGCGTGCTGGATGTGTTCGATGGTGACATCGCCCTTGGGCACGTCGTAGATGGCGTCCCACAATGCCGGAGCGAGCAGCTTCTCTGGCGTGTCCATCGCTGCCTTGACGATGATGCTGGGGGTGATCTTGCCTTCGGCGTTCAGCAAGCCGCGCGATTCCAGCAGCGCCCGCTCGGCATCGGCCAGGCCACTGGCAACCGTGGGCACGGCTTTGCCGTTGGCGTCCACGGTCTCCCGCGGTGCGTCCAGCAGCGCCTGCAATTCCGCCAGGGGCGCCTGCAGCGGCCGATTTCCCGCAGCGACATACGCCGTCTCCGGGCTGGCAACCCAGCTTTGGCGATACGTGTCGTAGAGCTTTCCCTTAAACCGTCCGGCGAGAATGTCTTCCAGCGTAACCTGCCCGCTGGCGATGGGCCCGTCAGGCACGAACATCAGCCCCAGCAGCCGCTCGCGCAGCTTGTCGACCACAATGGCTCGCATGGCCACCGGGTTATAGCGCGCGCGGCCATACGCGTCGCCCGCCTGATAAATCATTACCGCGGCCATTCCGCCGATGGGCGCGCCCTGCGTGAGCTCGCCGTGCTTCATGCCCGCCATCAGCATCATGAGCGCGTTGTAGCGCTGGTAGGCAATCATGTTCGGCGAAGCCATGCCAATGGTTTGCGGATCGGGAAAAATGCCGTTCGGGTCGTCTTTCCACATCTCGATCAGGCTGCCGAGATAATCCCAGCGGCCGACGTTAGTTCCCAGCAGCCGGCGCCGGAAGACCCAGGCGATCGCGGGCAGGTAGCGGCCGCCATTGCCTTCTTCGTAGAGAATCTTGATTTTGAAGGTGCCGGCGGGAACTCCGATGATGCCTTCCACCCGCGCCAGCAGCTTCTCCACGATGAGCGCCTCCCGCGGCGTCTGCATTTTCGGGATGTAGAAGTACACGCCCGTTCCGGCGCGCTGCAACGCATCGTAGTTGTTAGCCACCCACAGAACGACCAGCGCGATCAGGCCGGGTGCAGGCTGGCCGTCGACGGTGATGTGCTCGTAAAGCACGTGGATGCTGGGCGGACGGACCAGCCGCGTGGGCCACTGTTGCGGCGGCCGGCTGATTTTGTAAGCGCGCGTCTTGTCTTTCTTCACCACTTCGTAGGCTTTGCTGTTCCACTCGCCTGCCAGGATTTCTTTGGCGTTCTGCAGGGCCGCAAACGTTCCCACCGGCTGGCCGCTGGGCGTTCCCTGCGGCTGGAAGTGCGAGGGTGAGGCGTCCTCGAAATCCGGCATGTTCTGGGGCGCGGCGCTGTTCAGCGCGTTGAAGGCCATGTCCAGCGGATGCCACGGGCCGGTAAGTTCGAGTCCGGGATTGCGCAGCGGATGCACGTCAGCCGGGATGGGTACTTCGTCGTTCAGACGCCACCGCCATTCGCTCTCACGGTCCAGAAAGTTGTCGATCACACCCTGGACGATCTGGCGGAATGTCCAGGAGCGTCCGGTGACCGGGTCTTCAAAGGACTCGTCCCACTTCGGCCACCCGTATTTCGTGCGCACCGGCTCGGGGCTCTGGAGCAGCGCGCGGCGGGTGCTCAGGACCTCGGCAAGGGCAGGACGCAGTTCGCGGGTGAGGGTCGCAATCGTCTCTTCGACGTTGACGTCCCGGCCATTCACCTTCCTGGTCCCGAACAATCCTGGGAATTGCTGAAGAATATCTTCACGAATCATGCGCGCCTCCGGTGTGAATCCCATGGTAACTCTTAACTTTAGAGCGCAGCAGCGCAGACGGTAAAGGGCTTGGCAAGTGTGTGCTGAAACGGGAAATGCAAAGTGGCGCGCTAGATTGCCGAGAGCATGGTGAAGAACGGCGAGGTCGATCCGTTCTGAAGCTATTCAGCGAGAAGACCCGCCAGTGCGGCCTGTGCATTTAGAATTATGATTATCTAGGCCAACCGTCCTCCGGTCGGGACCGTACCGGTTCTACTATTACAGCCACGAGCCCAACGAGCCGCCGCATGTTCACGTTGACCGCGACGATTTGTCGGCGAAGTTCTGGGTCGAGCCAGTAGCGTTGGCAAGAAACTTTGGGTTTACTGCCCGCGAAGTAAACACGATAGAATCGACCGTGCAGGCGAATCAGCAACTCCTGTTGGAGGCATGGCATGGGTATTTTGGCGATAGCGGCCGATGAACGAGTCGCCGACGTGTCTTTTGATGAGGACTCGCTGAGCGTGCGCCTGAAGGACGGACGCACGATCTCGGTTCCGCTTGCCTGGTATCCGAGGCTGTTCCATGCTACCGCCGAGCAGCGCCGCAACTGGAAGATTGCCGGCGGCGGCTACGGCATCCACTGGCCGGAAATCGACGAAGACATCAGCACCGAAGGCCTGCTGCGCGGAGCGCCCGCTCCCAAACCCGGTCAATCAAGAAAGGCCTGAGACTCCGGGAAAAGTCGAAACAGCAGATCCCTCACGGGCTAAAGCCCGCTCGTGATGACAATCATAAAAAGCTGCTGACGGCGCAGCTGAAGCTGCGCCCCTTCGAATCGCTATCCGTGTCCGCCCGCGCCCGTCAGTTCGCGCACGATTGAGTTCACAAACGCCTTGGCGTCGCCGAACAGCATCAGCGTGTTGTCCAGGTAATACAGCGGGTTGTCGATGCCGGCGAAGCCCGGACTCATGCTGCGCTTGATGACCATCACCGTCCGCGCCTTGTCGACGTCGAGAATCGGCATGCCGTAGATGGGACTGCTGGGATCGGTGCGCGCCGCCGGGTTGGTGACGTCATTGGCGCCGATCACCAGCGCCACATCCGTCTGCGGCAGATCGCCGTTGATGTCNNGGCATGCGGCCGGCGACGGGATGGATGCCGAACTTCACATCCACGCCGCGCTTGGTGAGGGCGTCATACAGCTCGCGGACTTTGTGCTGCGCCTGCGCCACCGCCATGCCGTAGCCGGGAATGATGACGACTTTATTTGCAGCCGAAAGAATTGACGCGGCTTCCTCGGGCGTTGCGCTGCGCACGTTGCGCTGCTCAACCGCGCCGGCAGCTGCGGGTGTCACTTGTCCAAATGCGCCGAAGAGCACGTTGGTGAACGAGCGGTTCATCGCCTTCGACATGTTGACCGAAAGGATGAAGCCTGAAGCGCCGTCAAGCGAGCCGGCCACGATCAGCAGCTTGCTGTTGAGCACGAATCCCATGGCCGCAGCCGACAGTCCGGCATAAGAGTTCAGCAGCGAGATGACCGTCGGCATGTCCGCGCCGCCGATGGGGATGATCATCATCACGCCGAAGACCAGCGCGATGCCGACCATGATGGGATACAGGTGCATGGCTTCGGGATTGAGCACCAGATAGACGGCGATGGCGATGGCGATCGCCAGCATGCCGAGGTTGACGATGTTCTGGCCTTTATATGTGATGGGCCGCTGCGGCAGGATCTCCTGCAACTTACCCGCGGCCATCAGGCTGCCCGTGATCGTCAACCCGCCCAGGATGACCTCCAGCGACAGTACCGACATCATGAAGCGCGTGATGTTGGGCGCGCGGAGATAGAACTCCGCGGTGCCGACCAGCGTGACGCACAGCGCGCCGAAAGCGTGGCTGAGCGCCGTCCGCTGCGGGACGGCGGTCATCTGCACATTGCCCAGCGGCACGCCGATGATGGCGCCCAGCACCAGCGCAATGGCAATCCATTTGTAATCGACAATGCCGCGATAGAACAGCGTGCCCACGATGGCCAGCAGCATGCCAACTTCGCCCGCCCAAACGCCGTGGCGCGCCGTTGCCGGCGAGCTGAGCCACTTCAGCGACAGGANNACGATGGCGATGGTGCCCAGCACCGCGGCCAGCGTGGATTTATGCTCGCCCGCGAGGATGATAGCGCCGACGACGGCGATAGCGTCCAGGGCGTTGGTCAGCGACATCAGCGGCGTGTGCAGCAAGGGCGACACCTTCCGGATCACCTCGAAGCCGATGAACGCCGCCAGGATGAAGACGTAGAGGCTGTTGTACAGATCGGTCGTTACCACTAATTTGTCTCCTTTGCGCTCGCCGACTGCGCGGCCAGCGCCGGTAAACCGTAGAACTCGCGTACTCGCGGATTTACCAGCTCGCCGTTTTGCGTGACCAGGGTGCTGCTGGTGATCTCGTCCTGAAGATTCAGTTGGAGCTTGCCATCCTTCACCAGGTGCACCAGGAAGTTGGTGAGGTTCTTGGCGTACATCTGGCTGGCGTGATAGGGCACCGTGCTGGCGAGATTGATTGCGCCCACGATGGTCACTCCATGCTCCACGATGGTCTCCTGAGCACGCGTCAATTCGCAGTTGCCGCCGCGCTCGGCGGCCAGATCGACGATCACCGAACCCGGCGCCATCCCGGCGACCATCTCTTTCGTCACGAGCACCGGCGATTTCTTGCCGGGAACGACAGCTGTGGTGATCACGACGTCGCTTTCGCCCACCACGCGGCCCAGCAATTCGCGTTGCTTCTGATAAAACGATTCGTCCTGCGCCTTGGCGTAGCCGCCGGCATCCTGCGCGTCGGCCGCCTCGATGGGCAACTCGACAAACCTTCCGCCCAGGCTCTGCACCTGCTCTTTGACCACGGGGCGCAAGTCGTAGGCTGAGACGACCGCACCCAACCTGCGCGCCGTAGCGATGGCCTGCAATCCGGCAACGCCGGCGCCAATCACCAGCACACGCGATGGCGTGATGGTACCGGCAGCGGTGGTAAGCATGGGAAAGATGCGAGGCAACTTGTCGGCGGCGACCACCACTGCTTTGTAGCCGCAGATGGTGGCCATGGAGGAGAGCGCGTCCATGCTCTGGGCGCGGGTGATGCGCGGCATCAGCTCCACCGAAAACGAACTGACACCGGTGGCGGCGATTTCTTCCAGGGTGTGTACATCGCCCAGCGGCCGCAGGAAGCCGATCAGCGCCTGACCGCGCCGGAACAGCGCCAGGTCGGCCCGGCCGGTGCGGTCGTTGGAGCCATAACCCAGCACCTGCGCGATGATGTCGGCGGTGCTGAAGACGTCTCCTCGGCTGGCCAGGACCTTGGCGCCCTTGTCAGCGTACTGCGCGTCGGGATAGCCGGCCTCGACGCCGGCGCCCGCTTCAATTACGACTTCCAGGCCCGCCTTGGCGAGATTGGCAATCACGCCTGGCACCAGCGCCACACGCCGCTCCCCCGGATAACTCTCGCGGGGAACACCGACAATCATAGGACCTCCTTACCGATTCTTCGTGGCTCGTTGTTCGTGGCTCGCCAGTGCAATGCGCGAGCGAATGCGGCAACCAGACCCCAATTTCGCATCACTTCGCGCGAAATGGACGGCAGCAACCGGAAATGAGCATTCTACGCAG
>PLBD01000571.1 GCA_003135315.1 Acidobacteriaceae bacterium
CTATATTATGTGATCCTCAATAAGGGTGTTTGCAGAGATCGAGTGGGTCTAACGAGAAGCTCACGTCGTCGGTTTTAACGGCCCAGAAGGTCCTGTCGGGATAAGCCTGGCACAACTCTCTATCACTCTCAGTTCCCTTCGATCGCGCCCACAGGATTTTTGCCGAATTGAAATCTGCTCCGTTGTGCACCAGTTCATCTCCCGGATAATGGCGCTCGAGGTCGTAGGAACCCAGGACCAGGTGCTCACCCGGATTACGCTCCAATTGCCGAGTGATCAGCTTGCGCGTATCGGAAAAAGCGAAGGTCGAATTGATGGCGGCACTCCCGGTCTGTCTGGTCAGCGATGCAACAACTACCGTGAAGCAAACGGCGACGACGAAGGCCCGCTCCCCTTCTCTGCCCTGCTGCCAGAGATAACGCAGCCCTTCCGCCGCAAATAAATAGACGGCGACGGTCGCCGGGGCGGCATAGTGCGGCATGGTGTAAATACACAGCGCGAGGGCAATGGCCATCGCCAGCACCGCAACCACCGCGATCCGCATACGCGGCTGGATCACGCTCGAAATCAAGCCCAGCAAGACCGGGAAGGTCAGGGCTGGCCCGACATAGAAAAACCAATCGGAAAGAAAGCGCGCACCTAGCAGACTGAATAGCCCGGAAACCGATTTCGTTTTCTGGTATCCATATTCCTCTTCCGTAATTCTGAAAAACTTTGCAAACACCGGGTCCCGAAATGTCGGATTGGGTTTCGGTTGTTGCCACAGGAACAACGGAAGCGGGGAGTAAGTACGCTCGTTGAGAATATGAGGTAGTAAGAAGGGATCGCCGGTTGTTCGCTGATTGTAATGGCCCATCATGAGTATCCCAGCTACTCCGATGGCGACCACAGGTATTACCGTGAACCGAAGCTTCCCTTCCCGGCGATTCGCGGCGCGCACTGTCTTGTAGACGAAATACACAACAAGCGGGACCGAGAATGCGAAGCCTTCGTAAGGCCGTGACGTAGCCAGGATCAGGAGGGAAATCGCGAATGTTGATGCGAGTGCCAGACGGCTCCGGTCCGTTCGTTGCGGCTCGAAGAGACGGACCACGGAGCCCAGGGCAAGCGCGCCGCCAAGCGCAGCCACGGACCCGCCCCAATACGAGTTCATCCAGTACGAGAACAGAGCGATGCGAAACACGGCCAGCAGCCCGCCGATAAGCGCCCACGCTGGAGGCACGAACGCTTGCAACGTCCAGCAGATGGCGCCGCATAAGATGGCGGTGCTCAGGTATACGCCGATCCACGACTGATGGAAGATGATCTTCCCAAAAGCCAAAGCGAGTCCCTGCGCGACGGGATGCTTGGAGTGATAGGTGGGAGTAAGGTTTACGTGGAACGTCTCAAAATGTTGCCATGCCAGAGGCGTTGGATTCGTGAGCCTGTGATGGGAAAAAGTGTCAGCGATTAGCAAGTAACTGTATTCGTCGTTGATGCGCGGTTCGGGAATTCCTATGAAAGGCAGCAGGAGCGCCCGGCCGATGAGCGCAACGGCGACGACCAACAGCACCGACCGCGAATTCACGGCAAGTATCCCGTCAAGCCATTTAGGTCGGCCTCCTGCCGGCAGGAAGCGCAGACCGATAAGTCCGGCAAGGAATGCGGCGAAGAGTATGCAGCTTTCCACTGCCAGCATCCGCAGACCGTGAATCGGAACATAATTCATGATGGGATATTTCCGCAGAGGTTTGCGAAAACCTAAGGATAGCAGCCTCGGTTGCGCCTCCCGGGCTCAACTTCGAAAAATATGCGCACATGTATTGGGAAGTCTTCCCTGCACTCCTGCGTGACAGCGGCATCTGTTTTCCGGTCTGCTGGAACAACACAATCGAGGACGTCGACCGGTGTTCGTTTGTCGGCCAAGGCGACGCTCACTGGTCGCAAGTTTTAATCAGATATTGGTGAGAGGATTTCCCCCTTGCGGCAGAATCGCCGTGGGCTCTTCGGATTTGTGGCGCGCCACATCGCTGCGGAGAACCGCCGGGGAACCCAAAGGACCTGGGTTCCCTGCCTTCTTTCCTTATCCGCTGGCGCCGATTCTCCGGCAAAATCGACTTGCGAAGCTAGCCGATTTCGTTGTCCAAGTCGTCGGTCTCGGAAACAAAATATGTATTCGCAGCAATCATCAGCGCGTCTCGATCCACCCGGGCCTCCCTTTGCTCGTAGCGGGCGGCCCACTGGACCTGGTTCACAAGGTCCCGAGGATGGCAGGCGCGGAGTGGTTCTTTATACTTGGTTCGGATGACATGTATTAGCTCATCAATGACATTGGCCTCACATTGCAGCCCGAGGTCCCCGCAAACCTTGCGAAAGATCTCGTGGAATTGCTGCTCCGAAACCGCGCCGACTTTGATCTTAGTCTGAATTCTGCGCAGGAACGCGGCGTCGGCCAGCGCGGAGGGCTCCAGATTGGTGGCAAATACAACATACAGCTCGAAGGGAATCTCGACCTTTTTTCCCCCTGCCAGTGCGAGGAAGTCAATCCTGCGGTCCAGCGGAACGACCCAACGGTTTAGCAGCTCCTCAGGACGCACCCTCTGACGTCCGAAGTCATCGATGATGAGGATGCCGTTNNGCCGTTGTTGGCCTTCATCTGCACTGGAGCTGTATAGAATCTCGTGATCGCATTCAGTTGCAGCTCCAGCATTTCAATGGTCAGTTCCCCGCCGACTAAGACCGTGGGACGACGGCAAAGCACCCAGCGATCGTCACTGCCATGCGTAACGACGTCCTCGACTTTGGTGTGAACGTGCGGGTCATAGACGCAAATAATCTGGCTATCGACTTCCACGGCAAACGGTATCCACACCGGATCGATTGCAACCGCGCGCGACAGAGCTATCGCTATCGTGGTTTTTCCCCCGCCGGTTGGGCCGTACAAGAAAATCGAGGTTCCCGAATTGAGCGCGGTGCCAAGTTTTCGCAGCATCTTGGCGTCAAGCACCAGATGGGCAAACGCCCGCTCCACCTCCGGGAGATGTACCTCAAGGTTGCCAACGCTTTGCTGGCGGACCCGTTGAATATAACTCTCCAGAGAAACCGGAGTCGGTCCTGTGTACTGGTTGAGCGACAGTAATTCCAACGCCCGCGAACGGCCTCGAGCCGTAATGGCAACCTCAGCGACATTGCCGGTCATTCCTGTCACTTCGCAGAGCTGCTCGGTGCGTAGCCGGCGAGACAACTCGTCAACTACTCGGACTGTGAGCCGCATCTTCTTCGCCAGCTCTCTCAAAGACGAAGAACCGGCTATGTAGAGGTTCTTTAGCGCCAGGTCTTCCAGGACCGCCCTGGGTATCCCAACATCCGGAATGGTTTCGGGAGCTTGCGGAACTTGGGGCAGGGGCGCAGTTTCGACGGGATAAAGAGCACTGTCCATAGGATCTCCTCAGCGCAACGTGGCACCAATAAGGAGTTCCATATTACATCAACCGGCCGTTATTATTGGCAGTGAAAACACCGAGAAATGGCAGGTCGGGCTGTCACGTTTGTGCCTTTGGCACGTGCTTGCCGGCATGGCTGAACCCTGGGCCATACCGTCGCAGCCAGGCGCCAGATGACACGGCGCTGGCCTCATGAGTGGCTAAGAAAACGTCCTGCCAGAGGAAACCCTCCAATATCGCTCTGTGCGGACGGGCATCCGTGCTGCTCGAACCGCAGTCGCCAGCGGCCAACAGGGGAACCATTCTTGCTACGGAGGTAGCGTTCCATCTGCTGCTAAAATGCGAGCTGAAACATGGTGCGGCCGATGTAGCGTTCCTGCAGCTCGTGGGAGCGAGGCTTCGGCGAGTTGGGCGGAAGACTGAGATAGCGGCGGTGACAGCAGGAGCGAAACTTAACCC
>PLBD01000026.1 GCA_003135315.1 Acidobacteriaceae bacterium
TATTTCGGGGCATTACCCGATTACTTCCGAGAACAGGCCAAGTCGTAGCCTATCGGAAGGCGGCGGCCAAGAGTGGATTACCTATCAGATGGCGATTTTGCAATAGTTGTTCGCGATTTGAGCTTGGGCTGGATGTCCAAGGCAACCTGATGTAAACGTGTGCCAGAAGCCCTAAGCTGCCGCCGCCTTCAAACGAATGCGGTGCCACAGCGTTCGGCTGCGCGCAGGTGCGGCCTTCAAGATCTGCTTGCTTGAGTGGGTTGTTGATACATCGGGCAGATTGTGATGAGAGGCGCGCATTTAGCTTGCAACTACGACCATTACCGGGACAAGCCCACAATTTCACAAAGACGTTACAATTCACTGACAAACCCGCTACGGCACCAGTATTTACTTTCCGCACGCGGCTGACTTTCAGGCCACAACCAATTCGAAGCCAGCGGCGCATTCAACATCGGCTCTCGAGGAGAAGGTTATGAAATTGTTTGCAGGCAGCAGTCACATTGCTCGGTCACCCTTTCAACGTGGCATCCGCTGGTCGCCTAGATTTCTGGCAATCGCGACCGTGATCGTCATCGCCTGGTCAAGTTTGGCATTCGGCCAGGCGGGCACGTTGGACTCAACCTATGGCACAGGCGGAATCGCAACCGTCTTCTCGCCCGCCAATGGAAATCTGTTGACCGCGGCGGCGATCCAATCCGACGACAAGATTGTGATGGGCGGATCGGCCCCGGGCGACGTTCTGGTGCGCCTCAACACAAACGGCAGCCTCGATACCAGCTTCGGAACCAACGGCGTCGTGAGCCAGGACTTCGGCGTCCTTGGACCCATTGTTGCGGTCGTCATTCAACCCAACCAGCAGATTCTGGCATTTGCCTCCGGATTTGAGGGAGCGGCGATTGGCCGCTTCAACCCCGATGGCAATCTGGATACGACTTTCGGGAGCGGTGGGTTTGCCACTTCACGCGCCCTCGATACCGGTCCGAGCTTCCTGAGCGTGATGGCGGTGCAGCCCAACGGCGCCATTTTGGTAACTGGCAACGGTCTCATCGGGCGCTTTACCAGCAGCGGGCAACCGGATACCAGCTTCGGCACCAATGGACTCGCGCCGATGACCAACAAGATCGCGACTGCGATCGCGCTGCAATCGGACGGCAAGATTCTGGTTACCACCGGTATCGCACCGGCGCCGGAGCTCTTCGGAGCGCCACCGTTCCCGGCTCCATCGGCAGGCTCGATTTCTCGCTACACCAGCACCGGCTCGTTGGATACGAACTTTGGCGTTGCGGGATCGGTGGCATGCGCAGCGTCGGCGGCCGGCATCGCATTGCAGTCCAATGGCAAGAGCGTTGTCGTCGGCACTCTGACTAGCGGTTTGGTCCTTGGAGCGAACGGTTCGAACAACCAATTGGGTTTCGCAGCCGTCCGCTACAACCCCAGCGGCAGCGTCGACACGACCTTCAATCCTGGGCTCGGCATCGGCGGCGGAGGCGGTATTGTCACCGGATTTGGCACCTTCCAATTCGGCTCGCCTTTCGGAGTCGCCATTCAATCCAACGGGGATATCGTTCTCGGGGGCGAGGCCGGCAACGGCAACCCCGATGGGTACCTTCTCGGATCATCATCGTTCGGCCTGACTCGCTACACCCCGACCGGGCAACTCGACACCAGCTTCGGCAGTAACGGTATCGTGACTACAACGCTGAGCAGCAACCTGTCATTCATAAATGTGGTGCTGCTGCAGAGCGACGGCAAAATTGTGGCTGTCGGCAACACCGGAACGGCTGGAGAATCAAGCTTCTCAGCCAGCTTTGTGGCGGCCCGCTATCTGGCGCAGTAGAGGCCGCAATAGGGAGCGGTGCAGTTGAACTTCGACGTTACTCGAATGCAAACTGCACTGCTAGTCCAATGCCGCACCCATTCGCCGTTCGGCCACCAGGCTGGAGAATGTTTCGGACAAGGAGGACGTCGTGACAGCCGACGGCTGGGGGAGCCGGCTGCGTGCATGCTAAATGCGAGATCGTGGCGGAAAGTGAATGCTGAGATTAGTTGCCGTTCATGGGCCTTGCCTCCTCGCCATGTGACGTTTCTGAAGCTAACCATGAGGGCGGCCTTACTCGGGTGTTTGGAAGAAGGAGGTTGGCAGTCTGATTTCTCGCCGCCCGGGAGCGATGACAGCGGACGGGAACAAGGTCGCTAAATCTTCTCCCGCAGCGTGCACCCAAATATCACACCAGTGGCCGAGTTTGTCAGTGACCGTTGTCGCTCCGGGACGTGATAGCCGGACGCCGAAGGGAGCACATCCAAGTCATTTTGTCTTGCGGCGGCCTTCATGGTGGAAGAACCGTTTGCGTCGATTGGCGGCGACTTTCCGAGCCTCAATTACGATAGCTTCCGAGAACAGGCCAACCCGTGCGTTATCCCAACAGTGCGGCTGAAGGAAGAAGCAGACGCGGGGCTCAACATCCTACCTCAGAATGGCGCTTCCTGGTCTGTCAAAGTTGTCTCGTAGTCGGTGCTGCCCGCGGGATCCCGATGACCGTTCCCACTACCCTTTGAATCCAGGAACTCGATCCTGTCGACGTAGACGAGATCCCTGTAGTGCTTGGCCCCCGTTTGTTTGTCGTCCCAAGACTCCGTCCTCTTGCGGCCTTCCACGTAGATGTGGGAGCCTTTGTGCAGGTGTTCGCCGACGATCTCTGCACGGCGACCGAAGGCCTTTATAGCAAACCATTCCGTGTGCTCTTTCAGCTCGCCGGCCTTGTCCTTCCATCGTTCGGTGGTGGCGACGGAGAACTGTGCGATGGCGGCTCCCTGTTGGCTGTACTTCACGTCGGGATCACGGCCGAGATAGCCGATAAGCAGAACCTTCTGCATGGCGGTATGCCTCCTTGTTGAGAATGTGAGATTGGTTGCGAGAGTGGTGAGGCGAGGTATCCGAAAACCAAACAGCGTTACTGGCCCGAACCATTCGGCCTTAGGCTTCATCATTGACTTGTAATGCTGGTCAGGATACTTCAGCTGGAGGTATCACGAAAGGCTCGGCATTTCACGAACTGTTTAAACTCGACATAGCCTATAAAGACGCATTCTTGTCCGATGCGTCGAGACCTGACGGCTTTTAGGTGTCAGTATTTTCCTGCCTTCTTCAACGCGGCTTCAATTGTCGCAAGCGGCAGCACCAGTGATAAGGGCGCATCCAGAAGAGGCAGCGCACCATAGCTGGCATACCATCCTGCGACCCTTTCATTCTTGGCATCGATGACAAGCACGACGCCGC
>PLBD01000175.1 GCA_003135315.1 Acidobacteriaceae bacterium
TCCGGCTACTTCGCGCCGTAATTTTTCTGAGGCTTGCGGCTCAGGTCGAGATTGTAGTGGAAGCGCATCGCTTCAAGCTATGGACGACCGCGGACATGCTCTGTCGGGAAGGGTGCTGGTCACAGGCGGCACGCGAGGCATTGGCCGCGCCATTTCGCTGCGCTTCGCCAGGGCAGGCGCATCGGTGACCGCTAACTATCTCCGCAACCAGAAAGCTGCTGAGGCATTGAAGGCTGTGGCTGAGCAGGAGGGTCTGCCGATCGAGTTATGCCGCGCCGACCTGACTTCCGCGGAGGGCCTGGCGCAAATCGTAAAGGCCATTCGCGACACCCGAGAACCTCTCTCCGGATTGGTTCATTGCGCCGCGACCGGCGTGCATCGTCCCCTCGCCGATCTTACGACCCGTCATTTTGACTGGACCTTCGCGCTGAATGTGCGCGCATTTTTCGAATTGGTACAGGCCTTGAGCGATCAGTTTTCAAATCGATCCAGCATTGTCGCGGTGAGTTCGATAGGGGGGACGCGAGCGTTACCCAGTTACACGCTCGTAGGTGCATCGAAGGGCGCACTGGAATCGCTGGCACGTCATCTCGCGGTGGAGTTGGCGCCGCGAGGCATTCGAGTGAACATTCTGGCGCCGGGCAGCGTGGAAACCGATGCCTGGGACGCGATACCGGACCGCGAAGAGCGGCTTGCGACGGCTGTTCGCCGAACTCCAATCGGCCGGCTGGTGACCGCGGAGGAAGTAGCGTCGGCAGCCCAGTTTCTTTGTTCAGAGGCGGCGTCCGGAATCGTGGGGCAGACGCTGATTGTGGACGGGGGCTCAGCCATCGTGGGTTAGAAGCGCGACTAGAACCGGGAAGTTTGCGTTGCAGACCGCAGGGGTTACCACTATACTGATCGGTAATTTCAGCGTAGCAGTCAAAGTTGTGCAACCTAACCTCCTAAGTTATTGATTTCGTGAGGCTGACAACCGATGGCGTGGCTCGAGACAGACTGCTTCCGCAGGCTGTCGGGCGAGGGGAAATTCCCCGTAGTGTCACGATTCGAGGACACATAACGAGTGCAAGATATTCTGTCCAAGGTGCAAGCCGCTTTCCATGATGCCTTTGGGGTCGACCCGAAGTCGGTCTCCTTTGAGACTGGCCCCGACGACGTACCTGGCTGGGATTCGGCCGGACATCTTTTCCTGGTCAGCAACCTGGAACAGGCCCTCGGCGTGAACCTCGATGTCGATGACGTTATGGAGATGGAAACCGTACGCGATATTGTGCGGGTCATACAAGCAAAGTTGGCGGCATGAATGAGAGCGAAACCCCTCCATCAACCAATTTTGCCGCTCGAGTAGTAGCCCGCCTGGGTAAGCTCTCGTATCTTATCGACGCGGCGACAGGCGAAACCGTCCTTCCGTCAGATCTTCCTCGCCTCATCAGTAGCTTCGGCGCACGCCTGCTTTCTGCCGGGTTGCAGCCCGGCGATCCCGTCGTCATTGGTTGTGTCCTGTCTCCCGCCAGCAGCATCGCCTACCTGGGCGCAATGTACGCAGGTCTGGTGCCCGTCCCGGTGGAAGAGAGCAAGCTGCCCTTGGCAGGGAACCTCCTGCTGAATCGCGTCGGGGCAAAAGCTCTGTGGACGGAGAAACCGTGCACTCTTGATTGGAAATGTGGAGAGGGATCAGAGTTTATCTTCATCCACGGTCACCCCTCGGAGATGCGCGCGGATACAATCCCGCCCGTGCCCCGAGCGGAGAACGATCTTGCGGCCCTGGTGGCTACTTCCGGCTCCTCCGACGCGCCGCGTTTTGTTATGGTGAGTCACGGGAACCTCATCGCCAACACGGGAGCGATCATCCGCAGCCAGCACCTGGAAGACGACGAACGCGCCATGCTCATCCTGCCCGTGAGCTACTGCTTCGGGGCCAGCGTCCTGCACACTCATCTCTATCAGGGCGGCGGAGTGGTGTTCGACCGCCGCTTCATGTTTCCCGACAAGGTGCTTCATGCCGTCAACCGCTGCGAATGCACAACCTTTGCGGGCGTCCCCACGGTCTATAACATTCTCCTGCGGCGCTCGAATATCCGTTCCATAGCGCTGCCCGGTTTGCGACGATTCTTGCAGGCGGGAGGGCCGCTGGCTCCGCAATATGTGCAGGAGATGCGCTCGATTTTCCCGGCAGCGAAGTTTTATGTGATGTACGGTCAAACCGAAGCGACCAGCAGAATCTCCTGCCTCGACCCTGAGAGCCTCGATCAGAAATTGGGCAGCGTTGGCCAGAAACTGGACAACATGACCGTTCAAGTTCTGGACACGGAGGGAAAGCCCGTCCCCGTCGGCCAGAGCGGGGAGATCGTCGTCCGCGGTCCGTCCGTTACCTTGGGGTACCTCAACGAGCCGGAAGTCACCAGTCGCGTCTTCAAGGACGGATGGCTGCACACGGGCGACGTCGGCCGTCTGGACGAGGACGGCTACATTTGGATCGAAGGGCGCAAGAGCGCGTTTCTCAAAGTGCGGGGAGTGCGGGTAAACTTTGCCGAGGTCGAAGCCCGGGTAGCGGCCGTGCCCGGCGTCTACGAATGCACCGCCTCTGCGGTTGCGCATCCGGAAGCGGGCGAGGCTCTGGTCTTGTACATCGTGCCCGACAAAACCGCCGACAGCGTTGCCGAGCGTGTGCGCCGCAGCCTGCCGGTCCACTGGACATGCGACTCGATCCGGATTGTCTCCGAACTACCGAAAACATCCAGCGGCAAGGTGTCTCGCGAGGCCCTGGAGCGGGAAGGCAACCGCGCGTCATGAGCGCACTGGAAGCCAGGATCGACGAGCTGATGGCGGTCCCGCCGTATAGTCTTGCTCCGCAGGACAGAGAGCCGGCATTCCTTGCGTTGTTGAAGGACCAGTTGGACGATGCCTGGAACCGCAATCCCAGATACCAGAATTATGTTCGTCATTGGCCCATCGAGCCGCGCGCTGCGACACGAGTCGCGGACCTCCCGTACTTGCCCGTTTCCCTTTTGAAGGCTAATCCCGCCTTCGCCTTGGTGGAACCGCGCGAGATCAAGAAGACCCTGACATCGAGTTCCACCACGGGGCAGATACCGAGCAGAATTGCCCTTGACTCCGCGACAGCCCGGCGCATGGGCAAGGCTGTAGCAGCCATCGCCCAGGATTTTCTGGGCGCGCACCGCAGGCCTTATCTGGTCGTCGATGTTCCCGGCTCGGTTGCGCAAGGCCCGGAAATGGGCGCCAGAGGCGCCGCCATTCAAGGCCTGATGCCGTTTGCGTCGGGCGTAACCTATTGCATGAGGCCGGTCGGTACTGGAGGTCTCAGGCTGGAGCCGGACAGGCTGTTGGAATTTGCCAAAGCTCACCGTGACTCTCCGGTCCTGGTGTACGGTTTCACATACATTCTTTGGCAGTACCTGGTAAAGCCGCTGATGGCGAACTCGATCAGCCTCGGGATGCCCAACGTTCACATCCTGCACAGTGGCGGCTGGAAGCTGTTGCAGGACCAAGCCGTGGACAAGAAGTCGTTCAACGACGGATTGGCGCAAGTGTTCGGCTGCTCTCCGGACCGGGTCATCGACTTCTACGGCATGGTAGAGAATGTCGGAGTGATTTATCCCGATTGTGCGGAAGGCAACAAGCATGTTCCCGCCTTCGCGGATGTGATCGTGCGCGACCCCTTGACCCTGGAGCCGGTGGCAGAAGGCAAGCAGGGGATGATTCAGGTGTGCAGCGTGTTGCCGACCAGCTTTCCCGGTCATCTGCTTCTCACCGAGGACATGGCTGAGATCGTGAGCCATGACGGATGCCGCTGCGGCAGGCGCGGCACCTGTTTTCGTTTCGTCGGCCGGGTGCCCAAGTCCGAGCTGCGAGGCTGCGGCAACATCAGCCGCGGCCGGGAGCCGGCACACTAGAACCAGTCTCATAAGAAGTCTGGAGGGCTGGAAATGGTGGCATTCTGAAGGTGGCCTGTGGGACTCCACATGCAGGACGGCGGACTTTTGGAGTTGATCGGCTGTCCTCGCCGGTTGTGTGGAAGCACGACGACACCTGTTTCGCTGTGAGGATTGTGACGAAGCCTTTGTTTTTTGCTCTCTGTGTTGTGTTTGCGTTTGGCGGTCTCAGCGCGCAGCAGGCTGCCTGGCAACCATCCCCGGGTCATACGCAAGTGCCGATATGGCCGGGAGCTGTGCCTGATCCGCAACCTGTCGCGGGGCCAGAGGTCGCTAAGACGACAGGGAAGGAGTTCCTGGTTGCCGGCAGGCCGGCGGTGGGGGTGAGCGGCGTATCGCGGCCTACGATGACGGTCTATTCGCCACAAGGAAAGAACACGGGCGCTGCCGTCGTTGTCTTCCCGGGCGGGGGCTACCTGGATCTGGCCATCGATCTTGAAGGCACCGAAGTCTGTGATTGGCTGACGCCCAAGGGGATCACGTGTGTGCTGTTGAAGTACCGCGTGCCGGGTGAGCCGGGGTATCCGAAGCCCGCGCCGTATCCGAAATCAGGGCCGTATCCGGAATCACCGATGGCGTTGGAAGATGCGCAGAGGACGGTGGGGCTGGTGCGCTTTCACGCTGCGGAATGGCATATTGATCCGCACAAGATTGGTGTGCTTGGGTTTTCGTCGGGCGGTCATCTGGTAGCAGCGATGAGCACGCATTTCGCCAGGCGCTTGTATCCGCCTGTCGATGCCGCCGACAAGGAGAGCTGCCGCCCCGATTTTGCGGTGGCTGTTTATCCGGGCCATCTGTCGCTGTCTGCGGCGGAGTGGGATGCAAAGAAAGGCAGCAAGAAGTTTGTGATTCATTCTCCGGCGACTGCCGACAAGGATTTGGGGTTGAATCCTGATATTCATGTCACCCGTCAGACTCCGCCTACGTTCTTGCTGCAGGCAGAGGATGACCACGTGGACAATGTAAACGACTCGCTGGCTTACTACATTGCGCTGAAGAACGCCGGAGTCCCGGTGGAGATGCATCTGTATGCGCAGGGCGGGCACGCATTCGGACTGCGGCATACGATGTTGCCGATAACGGGATGGCCGCAGTTGGTAGAGTCATGGCTGGGGACAATCGGGATGATTTCCGAATCTGGACACCAACAATCATGAAGCGGCTCTAATTGCGACGCGCTCGATGAATGACCTGATCCGCAATGTCGACACTCCCGAAGACATCTCGGCCGCGGCGGCGGAGCTTCGTCAGGTCGGTTCGATCACTCCCAACGCGACCCTCGACGTGTTCGAGGCTTGGGCGGCGGCCTTGGGCACACCCGAGATGGCTGCTATCCCGGGCATTGCTTTCCTGCGTCTTTGGTTGCGACGCAATACGCTGGAGCCCATCATCACCAGAGAGTTGGGACAGGGCGCGCTGGACGACAAATGGATGGAGGATGGGCGGGCCCGGCTCAAGCCCTATCCGGTCGGCGTAGTCGCCCACTGGCCTGCCGGCAACATCGAGATTCAACCGCTGCTCTCCATGACTTGTGCCCTGCTCGGAGGCAACAGGTGCCTGGTGCGCATTCCCCGAGGACTCCAGGACCAGACCCGGCAACTAATCGACAAGCTGGTTCAAAGCGACAGCGATCATCTTGTGACCAGGCGAATTCGCCTGCTGGTCTTCGATCACGAGCGTCTCGATCTTCATCGGGCCATGGCGCAAGCGGTGGATGGGGCGATGATCTGGGGTGGCGAGGAAGCCGTAACGGAAATTCGGGCGTTGCCCTTTCCGCACTGGGCACGGCTGGCCGTCTTCGGGCCGAGAATTTCAGTCGCCGCCATCGACGCTGCTTCCTGGTGTGTTCATCCAGCAGTCCGGGACGTGTTCTGCCGTCGCATCGCGCGCGACGTTTGGCAGTTCGATCAGCAGGCGTGTTCCTCGCCGCAAGTTCTCTTTCTCGAAACGAGCAAAGGCCATCCTGCCGACGAGTTCGTGCAAGCTCTCAAATTAGCCTTCGAAGCGGAGAACCGGGTTCATCCCCGGGAGACCATCCAGGCTTCCTTGACGTCAGCCATCTGCCAGGCCCGGGCCTCCTGGTTGCTGGACGACGTCGCGAACAGCGCCACGTTCCCCGCCGGTCCGGAATGGACGATTCTCCTGGGTCAGGGATCGGAAATCCAGGAAATCCCCCGGCCAACCGGGGGCAAGACCCTGACGGTTCTGGAAGTGAGAAGCCTACTCGAAGCGGTTGGGAAGCTCGACGGCAATGTGCAGACTTTGGGGCTCGCCATGGTCAGCGCCGAGATGGAAGCTACACTGGCGTCGGTGGCGGCCTTCCGAGGTGTGGACCGAATCGTTCCACTGGGGCGTATGCACGTCTTCACCCCGCCCTGGGATGGGGTTGACCTGATCCGGATAATGGTTCGTATGGTTCGACACGTGCGCCTCACGCCAGGGAGCGCAATGGAGGAGTAAAACGATGGTGGATGGCAATGCATTCCTGGGCGCGATGGATCGTAAGGCGAAGTTTCTTGCCCCGGCCGCGCGCGTCACGGTTGCGTCGAACCAGGAGCTTGCCTCGTGGCTGCTGGACCCTCTTGCCCGTTGGGCACATGCGGCCTACGGGGAGCAAATCTTCGAGGACGCCGCTCGCGGATACGCCAGGTACTGTATGGGTGTTGCCAAGGCGCAGCAAGTCTACGAGCAGGCCGGCAAATATACTCCCGAGGCGTTGCCCGAGATCACTTCAGAGGTCTACGAAGATGAAGGGTACATGGTGCCGTACATGTGGGCGGCCATACTCATCTATCCGTTCTGGCCTTCGATGATCCATCACCTTGCGCTGTACCGCGACGGCTTTGTTAAAGCGCTCGCGCCCAACGCCAAAGTTGTGGAGATTGCCGCCGGCCACGGCGTAATGGGATTGATGGCTGCGGAGGAGCGTCCGGATATCAGTGTCGAAGGGATCGATATCAGCCCGCCCGCGGTTGCGGTTGCGAATCGGATTCTCAAGGCCTCGGGACATGCCGGCCGTGTTACCTTCAGGGTCAAGAACGCGCTTGATATCGAGCAAGAAGGTTCTCGCGGACAGTACCAGGGAATTATCGCTGCCATGCTCGCCGAGCATCTGGAAGATCCACGGCCTCTATTTCGGGCCATCTGCCATCTTCTCGCCGAGGACGGAATAGTTTTCTTCAGCACAGCAATTGAATCGGCGCAGCGGGACCACGTCTATGAATTCAACCAGGAAAGCGAACCGCTGAAAATGGCGGAGGATGCAGGGCTTCGCGTTACCCGGCTGGTGAGCGATGCGAGCGCCCCGCCCGTCGGCGCTCGTTTTCTACCCCGGGCAACGGCAATGATCTTGCGCCGGCGTTGACAGCCTGCATGCGGACTTAAGCGGCGGTGACCATATGACAAGCCTGACCTTTGAAGAAGTTCGAGCCTGCCTGAAGCAAAGATTCCCGCTGATCATGGTGGATCGAGTGCTTGAGGTGGAACTCGGCAAGAGAATCAAAGCGGTGAAGAATGTCACGGGAAATGAGATTCAATTTCTGGGCCATTTCCCGGACCGCGCGGTCATGCCGGGAACACTCATCATCGAAGCGATCGGACAAGCTGCTTCGATTCTTTTCAGCCTTACTACGCCAGCCGCGCTTGACGAGCGCGAGTTCCTGGTTCTCGCCGCCGTCCACGAGATGAGGTTCCTGGCTCCCGTGTTTCCTGGTCAGACCATGATTCTGGAAACCTCTATCGTGAAGATGATGCCGGAGATGGCCCTGGTAGAGGGAACGGTCACAGTCGACGACACCGTTGTGACCAAGGGCAAACTCAGCTTCGCGCGCAAGACAATCTGAAGCCGTTCGAGGCTGATTTCGCAATCAGGAACGGTACAGTCCAAGCTTGGACCAAAACCTGACCCAATTGGCATAAGAGTGCCATCGGTTCTTTCTCACCTCCATGCAAGCCCGCACGAGTTCAGGCTCGTCCCAGGGGACGTCATGATACCCGGACTGGAGATATTCACTGGCCGGATTCTGCACCCATGCCTGGGGAAACAAGGCGATCACCTCGCGGTCGGTGACACTCGTAACCTTGCCCAGCGGTTCTCCGGTGGCCGACGCGTACAACGATGCGGGCATGTCGTGGCCGGCTCCGAGCCGCAGATGGCAGATTTGCGTGGCCCGCGGATTGATCTCGATGACGTAGGCCTTACCCGTACCCTCCTCGAGGATGAAATCGAAGCCATAAAGCCCGGAGAGCCCGAGGCGTCGCACGATCTTTTCTGCAGCTTCCGTCATCTCGCGATTGTCAATGAGCCGCAGCACCGTCGAGGGGCCCTTGGGTTCCCACACCTGCAGCACTTCGGCAGTGATGCCGGCAATCACCTTGCCCTGCCAGCAGGCAACCTGGATGGTAGCGTCCCGTCCGCCGATAAACCCCTGCACATTGACCACCGGCCTTTTGCGCAGCAGACAGGGCAGAACCAAAGTAAAATCGCGGTCGAAAATCGCCCTGCTCAGCGCCCGGGATGCTAACGGCGGGGCGCTTAGTAAGCGGAAGACCTGGCCGGCCTCCGCCGGAGAACTCACGAATTGCACTCCGCCCCCACCCGACGAGCCATTTGTCTTGAGCACCGCCGGGAACTCATGATCGGCAGACCACGCGCTGAGTTCGCCGTCCGTAGCAATAGCGACCATTTCCGGTGCCGCTATCCCTTCCTCCCGGGCCAGGGCGATGAATCTGCTTCTGGCGGCAAGAATGGGATAGCTGGCATGGTCCCCCAGCGAACGCTCTAACAGCTCCTGGATCGCCCGTGCATCCTGCCCCGAGCATAGCGGGTTGTCATACAAACCAAAGAGATGGGCGGTGGCGAGGGTATCGCAAGGAATGACCAAATCAGGGCGGGCCGCATTCAGCGCTCGCTGAAACGATGACGGGCCGGCAAGACCGCGGTAAACATAGGTCCGTGGGGCCAGCCTGGTTTTGGCGATCGGATTACGTGCGGGGCACACCGCCTCCACGGTGAAGCCAGCATTGGCAAGAGATGTGGCCAGCCGGGCAGTCGACAACCAGTTGGTGGTAGTGGCCAGAAGAACTTTGGGCTTCATCGATCGGTCTATTCGGGCGTGTATATTACTGCGTTGTAGTAAGATCGCAAAGCGAGTAGCCGTCTAATAGTAGTCCTTTCAGGGAATCCTGTGAACGAGCTTTCGGAAGTCGCCATTGTCGGTGCCGGACCCTACGGGTTGTCGATTGCCGCCCATCTGCGGGCCGCGGGAGTGAGTTTTCGGATCTTCGGCTCTCCCATGCAATCCTGGCGCGAGCAGATGCCCACGGGAATGCTACTGAAGTCAGACGGCTTTGCTTCGAACCTCTCGGACCCGGAGGGTTCCTTCACCCTGCGGCACTTTTGCGCCGAGCAGCAAATCCCTTATCACGATACGAGAATCCCGGTTCGGCTGGACACCTTCACTGCCTACGGACTTGCGTTCCAGAAACGATTTGTGCCGGAACTTGAACAGAAGCAGGTGACGGCAATCGACAGGATTCCGGGTGGCTTCTCTCTCAAGCTCCAGAATGGCGAAGTCGCGCATGCACGCAATGTGGTGCTTGCCGTGGGCATCAGCCACTTTTCGTATGTGCCTCCGGACCTGGCCGGCTTGCAGGCGCAATTCCTCTCGCACAGTTCGGCCCACAGCTCAGTCGAAGAGTTCCGTGGAAGGAATGTGACGGTCCTCGGTGGGGGGGCATCGGCAGCCGATCTGGCTGCCGCCCTGTCGGAGAGCGGCGCCCACGTCACCATCGTCGCGCGCTGCTCCTCATTTCGCTTTCACACGGGACCACCAGCGGCCGGGCGTTCCCTTTGGGAGCGGATTCGGCGCCCAGCCTCCGGACTCGGCCCCGGATTGCAATCCCGTTTCTTCGCCGACTTCCCTTCGGCCTTCCGCCACTTGCCGCAAGCTCTCCGCTTGCGACTTGTGCAAACCACGTTCGGCCCCGCTGCTGGCTGGACGGTCAAGGAGCGGATCGTTGGCCGGGTGCCGATGATGCTGGGATATTCGGTTCAGCGCGCCGAAGTTCTTAACGGTCAAGTCCGTCTGTTGCTAACCGGGCCAGATGGCTCGGACGTGGAGCACCTGACCGATCATGTGATCGCCGCTACCGGCTATCGCGTTGACCTGCGCCGCTTGACCTTCCTGAGTCCTGAGATTTGCTCGCAACTGCGTACGGTGGAGCATGCTCCCGTAGTTTCGGCGGGCTTTGAGTCCTCCGTGCCCGGGCTTTTCTTCGTTGGTGTCGCTGCCGCGAATACCTTCGGACCAGTTTTGCGCTTTGCCTTCGGTGCTGATTTTACCGCCCGTCAAGTAACGAGTGCTCTCCAGCGCTCCGCCAGGAGTGCTGCGGACCGGCGAGATTCCAGCGCGTTCGCTAATCCGGTCCGTCCTTTATCCGATCCTTCCGCAGAACGATCGATGGATTGATCCTGGCTCCGGAAGCCGCACTTCTCTAGCCCACGATGGCTGGGCGCGCGTCTACAATAAGCGTTGGGCTGGAATCGGCTTCACCGGGGAGTGCGCCATTGCGCAAAGCGGCAAAATCGCTGGCTTCTCTCGTGTTTCGGGCAGTAGTATTTCCGGCTGCTCTGATCACCGGCTTCGGACGCTGGCGAGAGGCCTATACGTTTTTTGCACACCATTTTGCCGGCTTCTCCGGCATCCTTGGTAGCTACCTGCGGGTCGCGTACTACCAACTCACCCTGGAAAAAGTTGGCGAGGACTGCCATATATCGCTCGGTTCCTTCTTCGCTAACCCTCAATCCTCGATGGGCGACCGCGTGGGCATAGGCGCCTACTGTGTGCTCGGTCAGGTGTCCTTGGGCGACGGGACCATACTGGCTACCGGCGTTCAAATCATCAGTGGCTCGCGCCAGCATTTGCGGGACGAACACGGGCATTTGACGGACGTGGGCCGAAGCTTTTATCGCATAAGGATTGGCCAGGAGTGTTGGCTGGGAGCTGGTGCGATCGTTATGGCTGATTTAGGAGATAGGGTCACCGTCGCGCTTGGGTCGGTTGTCTTCCGCGATGTGCCTGTGGGAGCCATGGTGGCAGGAAACCCGGCGCGTCTTATTCCCCGTAGCGTTCAAAGGGAGAATAGAAGCACCACCCTTGAGCGGCGCAATGAAGCCACGCAAGCCGAGTAGTGAGCAAGCGGCCAAGGGCTACCCGGGATCGCGTAGATCCGTTGCTGCCACCTTCTGCGGCAGCGGAAACTTCCTGGCAGGATTGCCCAGCGCCAGAGTGTTGGGCGGAACGTCGCTGGTCACCACCGAACCGAATGCCACCACACTATTTTTCCCAATCGTGACGCCGGGCATGATCACCGACTCATATCCCAGCCAGACGTTGTCCTCAATCACCACCGGCCTGACTTCGTCGTCCGCAACCGGCGCTCCCGCTTGGCGCGCCACAGGATCTATGGGGTGGCCTGGAGCGTCAAGAATGCAGACGCAGCCTGCAATCAAGCATCCTTGCCCAATCGAAATCTGCTTGTTGACCGCGAAGATGGTTCCGTGGCCGATCGTTGTATTGGAGCCAATCGTGAGCTTTGGGCGGGCCGCATGGCGCGCCCCGAAATGAAAGCTGCACTTTCCATCGATGGTCACGTCGTCTCCAATGATCAACTCACCGCGACCCTGTATCCAATGCAGGAACACGCCGGTATGCAGGTTCCGGCCATACCTCGTGCAGTATGACTTGAAGAACGGCTCGCACACGAATACTCTCGCCACGAAGTAGTACACCGAACGAACCGCCAGAATAATACCGACGAGCGGGACCGTCAGCACTCGAGGAGCTGGCAAGCTGAAGTTCTGTACCCCTCGCCGGACCGAACGCAACATGCGCGGGAACCAGTGGTCCGATGTGGCAAGGGTCTTGTAAATCATTTCGAACCCTCGCAGGACTCAGCTTCCAGCTCGTGCTGATGGGCCTTGCGCACCTTCTTGAAACGCTCGCTGTATTGCGCGTCGTTTGCGATTTCCACTTTGGCAGGGACCTTGTAGGCTGCCATGCGCGGCGCACAAAACTCGCGCATACGCCGGCGGAACGCCGGGAGTTCTTCGGCTTCGAAGAGGTTGAAGCGCGCCATCACGACCTGGCCGGTTATGGGATTCGACATCGCGCTCACGGTCACATCCTTCACATTCGGCATGTCGAGGAGCACATTCTCAACTTCGACCGGGTAGACCTTCTCTCCACCGACGTTGATGACTTCACTCTTGCGGCCAAGAATGCACAGGTACTCGCCATCCACCTCAACGGTGTCGCCGGTNNGAGCGCGTCCGTATCCACAGCGTGCCTTGCTGCACTTTGGTCTCGACTCCTTCACCGCCAACCTTCACCCAGAGAGAATCGGAGCTGCGCGATTTGGAACGGAGAATGCCGAGCTCGGAAAGGCCGTAGGTCTGCAACAACTCGACATTGGGTAGGATCTCATGAAGACGCTGGAGCGTTCGCGGCGGCATGACCTCCGTGCCGTAGGTGATGCGCCGCAGCGAAGAAAGATCGTGACGTCTCCACGCTTCGGAGATGAGCAGCAGGTTGAGAAACGTGGGCGAGGTGGGGAGTAGCTCGACTCGATGGCGCTGTATCGCCGCACAAACCGCATCGGGGTCGCGGTTATCCACGGCTACGACGGTTCCGGCGTTGGACAGCACATAGAACAGCGTGTTGAGGCCGCCGATGTGGTCCAGCAGCAGCATGGTCAGCGTGACCATGGAGTTGCGGCGGACGCGAAATTTTTCCAGCAGAAGCGCGAAGTTGTGAAGCGCCGCCTTGCTCTTGCCGGTGGATCCGGAAGAAAAAAGCACGAGCCCGGGGTCGCCAAGGGCAATCAGCTTCTGCGTCACCGGATTTTCTACCGCGCGATGATACTGCGTGATCGTAAAGTTGTCGCCGTCGGAGAAGCATATCCCAGCCTGCACTTCGGCAATCGACCTGAATTCCTCGCGTTGCGGCGCGCTGCTGGCGGTGAGTGGCACCACAATGCAGCCGGCGTCGATCAGGGCTAGCAAAAGGGCCACGACTTCGGGAGAGTAGTCGCCTTCCAGGGCGACAACTGCGCCCCGCCCGATCCCCGAGGCGGCGAGCCTCGGTTGCCACGCGGCAATATGATNNAGCCGATACATGGAGAGTTACGCTCCCCCCAGGTAAATGACCTGTCCAGTGATCGAATCGCTTTTGCGATCGATCAGGAACTGGAGCACATGGAAAACATCCTCGGCCCGGCACATGCGATGGATAGGCAGCCGTGACAGCAGTGACTCAATGGCTTCTCTGGGCACATTCTGGATCAGCGAGGTTTCAATTGGCCCTGGCCCGATGGCGTTGACGGTAATACCCAGTTCGGCGAACTCGCGGCTCATCACACGCGTCAGCCCTTCGACAGCGCTCTTCGATGCGACGTAAGCGGCCTCGCCCTCTAAACTCAGCGGTACGGCGACTGTCGAGAGATTCACGATGCGCCCCCACCGCTTCTGCCGCATGAGCTTGGCACTTTCGCGAGAGACCAGAAATGTGCCGCGAACGTTGATGCTCATAATGCGGTCAAGCGTGGTGACAGGCATCAGCAGGCTGTGATTCATGCTGGCCACGCCGGCGTTGTTGAAGGTGACATCCAGTCGCTTGTACTTTCGTCGGATATCGGCCAGCATGGCCTTCACTTGCGACTCGTCAGCGACGTCCGCTTCGAAGTGCGTATAGCCTTCGAGCGTCCAGTCGGCAGGCTGGCGGCTGCAGCCAACTACCTGGTATCCGGCGGCGACGAGTTGTTCGGCGACATAGCGGCCGATTCCAGTGCGGGATCCTGTAACGAGCGCGACAGGTTGATCGGTCACGGTCAGGCCTGAGTCTGCTCAGCGGCGACCGTAAGAATATAGTCGGCCAGCGAGGCGACAGAACGGAAAGGGCTGCGCTTCTGGGACACGCTGCGGTCGTCCGCGAGGGAGATGGCGAGGTTGTAGCTGTCGTTGATCTGCTGTTCCGTGTCGAGAACGACATTGACCAGCTTGAGCGAATCGAGAAAGCCTTCCGAGCCGAACAGCCGGGTATTTTCGTCGACGTTTTCAGGCGCGCCCGGGACCTCCCTGACGACTTGGCAAATAATATCGATCACTTCGCGACGTTCCATTAGGATTGCATCCCCGAACAAGCGACGGAGCAATGTAGAGCTGTCCCAGTCGTCAGCGATTATGCTTCCGTTCCCCTTGGAAAACAACCCATTTCTTACTGTTCTCCAGTGAGACCTCGAACTTGGCTGATGAAACTGTTACGATACTTTACAACACTACAACTGTTCATCAATGCACGCTCCGTGGTTTTTGAAATCCACTTCCCGAGCCCCCCACCTGCGGATCGGCATTTTTCTCGATGGGCCCAGATCAACGTTGCCGGCTTACCTGGCACAAGTTCTCGAACACATTGCGAGCAGCAATTTTGCCCGGCTCGAATTGGTGGTTTTCAATACCGATGCGGCACGACTCCAGGACGGAGCAGGGCCGCTGCTTTTCTCGTTATACAAGCGTTGGGATGCGAAGCGGATTTCCGAAGCTCCCGATCCGCTGGCAGAGGTCGATTGCGCTCGCTATTTCAAAGGTGTTGAGTCCTTCTCTGCGGCGCCAATCGCCGACCAGAATTTCCTCCGCCTCCCTGACGATGCCGTCACCCGCATCCGCGAGAAAAACCTGGATGTGCTGGTCAGCTTCAGCTCCCATCTTCTTCGCGGGGACATCCTCGATTCCGCCAGATATGGCGTGTGGTGCTTTCACCACGGAGATCCCGAACAGTACCGCGGCGGCCCGCCCTATTTTTGGGAGGTCTATGAGGACAATCTCCTCTCGTGTGCCGCTCTGGAGCGTCTGGCTGAGAACCGGGACGAGAACCAGGTCCTCTACAAAGGCGTGTTTGCCACGATTCTGGGCAGCTCCTGGGCCCGCAATCGAGTGCAGCCTTATTGGGGCTCGGCCACGTTCCTCATCCAAAAGCTGCAGCAGTTCCATGAATCGGGCTGGGACGGCCTGGAGGCTGAAATTTCGTCTCCAGCGCAGGATCAAGGGTGGAGAAAGACCTGCAAGGTTCCAACCAATGTCCAGATGCTGAGCTGGTTCAGCAAATTACTGCTGCGGACCTGTCTTCGGCGGGCGCAGCGGCTGATCCGGGGCGAACAGATTCAGCATTGGATGCTGGGAGTGAAGACGGAAAAGAATTCGTCCGGCAAGCGCAGCCTCTCCGATCTGAGCGGATTTCGCTGGATTGACTCGCCGCGCGGGCACTTTTTCGCCGATCCATTTGTGGTCGAGCACCAGGGCAAGCCTTGGGTATTTTTCGAAGACCTCGACTACAGCACGCAAAAGGGCATCATCGCCTGCGCCGAAGCAAGCGAAGACGGCGGCTTGTCAAAGATCATCCCCGCCCTGGAGAAGCCTTACCATCTCTCCTACCCGTGCATTTTTCACGATAACGGACAGCTGTACATGGTTCCGGAGAGTGTGGCGGATGAAACCGTGCAGTTGTACCGGTGCGACCGCTTCCCTGACGGTTGGGAGCATGTAGCAGTCTTGCAGAAAGCCCCGGCGGTGGACACGACAGTATGGATCGAAGACGGCTTGTATTGGTTCTTCACGACCTTGCAGGAGCTGCGCGGCGGCGGACTCCAGCTTTGGCTTTTCTATTCCCGCAGCCTGACCGGCGAATGGATCCGGCATCCGCGAAATCCAATCTCAACGGACATCCGGTCCAGCCGGGGCGCCGGCGCAATCTTTCGCGAGAATGGCAAACTGATCCGCCCGTCTCAGGATTGCAGCGGCAATTACGGCCGGCTCACCGTGCTGAACGAAATCATGGTTTTGAATGAACGCGACTACGTGGAGCGCCCCGGGACCGTGATCGACTCACGAGGCAGCAGGAACATAATTGGGACCCATAGTTACGCACGGTTGAAAGATGTTGAGGTAATTGACGGCTGTATGATTCTGCCCGCGAAACAGGTCCTGTATTAGGCCGGCTAGAACATCACATACACCGACTCGCTGACCTGCTCGTCAATCTCGACCTCAACCTGATGTTTGAGGCCAATCCTGATCAGCTTCGTCACCGCCGGCTTCAGAACCGCCGCCGCTTCGGAGCTGAGCCAGTTCGCAGTCAACTCGTCCGCGAACTTCAGAGGATCGGGCTCTTCGCTCAGCGCTTGCCGCCCGAGTTCAAACAGCGGCTTGCGATCGGCAGGTTCGTTTGCGTCCTCCCACATTGTGGGAGTCTTACGAAACTCTTCCGTAACCCTCGCCTGTCCGCCCGCCTTCAGTTTCTGCGCCGCAGGCCAGAACTCCTTGTCGAAGACCACGGACAGTTCTTCCATGAGCTTCTCGGGCGCCTTCTCGGCGGAAGCCTGTACGATATCTTCGTTTTCCAGGCCTTCACCTTTGCCTTCGAACCACGGCGGTTGCTCCGGCTTCAGAAGGATGTAGTCCTCCAGCGCCAGGACATCCATCTCCGTCCGCATGAAGCAGCGATAGGCGTCCTGCGGAGTGCAGATGATAGGCTCTCCGCGAACATTGAACGAAGTATTGACCACAAGGCCGCAACCGGTCTGGCGCTCGAACTCGGCGATCAGATCATGGAACACCGGATGATGTTCGCGGCGCACGGTCTGGATGCGCGCCGAATAATCGACGTGCGTGACCGCCGGGATATCGCTTCGCAGACGCCGAACCACCGGCAGCAGGTCGTCGTCCTCGCCTAGCCCCGCGTCCAGCGGCAGCCGCCGCTCTTTCTTCACCGGCGCTACCAGCAGCATGTAGGGGCTTTCGCGATCCAGCTCGAAATATTCCGACGTTCGTTCCGCCAGCACCGCCGGCGCAAAAGGCCGGAACGACTCGCGATACTTGATTCGCAGATTAAGGCTGGCCTGCATCTCCGGATTTCGCGGATCGCCGAGAATCGACCGTGCTCCCAACGCTCGCGGCCCCAGCTCCAACCGGCCCGACAGATGGCCGACCACCTTGCCCTCAACCAGCTTCTCCGCCAGAAAACGATTGCGCTCAGCTCCGGAAAGCTTGCGATAGGGATAGCCATACGTCTCTAAGCACGCCTCGATCTCATCGCCGGAAAAGTCCGGTCCAAAATACGATCCACCTTGCGCCGAGACGCCGGGCTCGAAGTTGCGCTCACGCCCGTAATACGTGTGGTAGACATCCAGCGCAACTCCTACGGCGCAGCCGGAATCGCCGGCGGCCGGCTGAATCCAGATGTCGTCAAACGGGCCTTCGCGCAGCAAGCGGCCATTGGCCACGCAATTCAGCGCCACGCCGCCCGCCAGGCAAAGATTTTTCTCACCCGTCAGCCGCTTGGCCTCGCACGCCATGCGCAACATCGCCTCCTCGGTCACTTCCTGGATCGACTTGGCCAGATTGATTTCGCGCCGCGTGATGCGGCTCTCCGCTTGCCGCTTCGGCCCACCGAACAACTCGGCAAAACGGTCGTTCGTCATTTGGGTATCGCGCAGGAATCCGAAGTACTCCAGGTTCAGTTCCACCGAGCCGTCACTCTTCAAATCCACCAGGTGATCGAGAATCTGCTGCTTGTAGACCGCTTCGCCATAAGGCGCGAGGCCCATCATCTTGTACTCACCGGAATTTACTTTGAATCCGGTGAACTGCGTGAACGCCGAATACAGCAGACCCAGCGAATGTGGGAAACGCATCTCCTTGAGCAGTTCCACATGATTGCCGGCACCGCGCCCGATGCTGGCCGTCGCCCATTCACCAACGCCGTCAATGGTAAGGATTGCCGCTCGCTCAAACGGCGAGGGAAAAAAGCAACTGGCGGCATGCGAACGGTGGTGGACACCCTGCAGAATCGGCCCTTCGTAGCTCAGGAAGCTGCGAATCAGCTTCGGCAGATGCAATTTCATTCGCAGCCAGGACGGCATGATCTGCTGCCACATGGAAGCGGCCGGCTCGCGATCAACCGCCATGATGGAATGACACAATCGCTCGAAGGTGAGCGCGGAATTGTCATAGTAGACCACGGCGGTGAGTTGCTTCTGCGAGATTCCCGCCTGCTCCAGACAAAAGTTGATGGCGTTGTGCGGGAAGCGGCGGTCGTTCTTCACCCGCGTGAAGCGCTCTTCCTCGGCCGCGGCCACGATCTTGCCATCCCGGATCAGCGCGGCAGCCGAGTTGTGGTAGAAGCAGGAAATTCCGAGGATGGAAATCGAGTCGCTGCGCACTTCCGGCATCGCCTGGCGCGAATTCTTCGACGGCTTCAATCCGCTCACCGCAACGCTGGTCTTCGACGGCGGCAGCAAGCCGCGATTGCGGATCTCCTCCGCCATGTTCTCCGCCACCATGCGATTGGCCATCGGCGTAAAGTGCCCGCCAATCTCGCATCCCAAGGTTCGCCGCACCTTGAACGGCAGGTTGACCAACCGCGTGCTCACGTCAAACACGTGAACCCCGGCGGCGCGGTCTTCCAGCGTCTCAAACAGCGGCTGATAAACAGGCTTGACGCCGTGATAGTAAAACTCCGACGTCGGAATGGGCACAATCGCAACTGGCCGCGGCTTCAGCTCGGCGATGAAGCGCTTCAGGATGGCCGACATCAGCTTCCAGCCGGGAGTGTCAGCCGAAAGAATGTCCGGGTATGGGTGCTTGCCGGTGGCGCGGTTCAGCTCGGAAACGGCGCGATATCCCAGTTCTTTGAATAGTGGCGAATGCCGGACCGCGCTCAATCCGGGGACCTTCAGATACGCGTCGTGCAAAGAGTCGTACCAGCGCGTCGATTCCTTGCCGGCCTCCAGGTCCACTTGCCCCGTATCGTCAGGCCGCTCTCTCGGCACCGGAACCTGGTGCAGCATCAGCTCGCCGTCCTGCAATTCAAAATACGGCTTGGGGACCATGATCTGTTTGCCGGTAACTCGGTCGATGTTGGGCCGGTGCGAAACCTGGATGCGATGGAAGCTGTCGATCTGGACACAGATCAGCACCAGGTCGGCTTCAACATCGCGCGCGAACTTTCGGTAGATCAGCAGGTGCTGATCGGTGCCGCTTCCCGGTATGCCGTAGTTCTGCACCTCCGCTCCAAGAATCAGCCCCAATTGATCCGAGTAGCGGTCCGCATTCGAGACGTCATCGCCGGCAGTGTAGGAGTCGCCGAACATCAGAATGCGCGGGTGCCGCGTGGCTGCACGCTCAAATTCGAAATCCGAGCGGAAGCCCAACGAATTGGTCACCACAAAGTAGCCGCCGTCTTCTCCAGGTATCCGTGCCCGGAGATTCGGCGTATAACGATGCCCCACGTCGGCATCGTATTGAATGGTCATCCGGTGGGTCGTCTGCGTGAGTAGGAACATAAGAGAAAAATGAAGTCCTGGATTGATCCGGGCTGGACGGCATAACCCGGGCGGCTCGAAGAATTATTGTACTAATCTCCGTGGTTGAGGCTGCATGGCGGAGGACGCAGTCAGGTGCGAACCCTTCTCCGCGAGAATTCCCTGCTAACAGGGAATAATACAGG
>PLBD01000246.1:0-11458 GCA_003135315.1 Acidobacteriaceae bacterium
TTCGCATTTGGGATTGAACCAGCCGCGCAGCGGCGACATTTGTGTTAGCCGCGGGCGTGAGCCCGCGGTGGAGTGGGAGAAACAACTGAGCCGCGGAGCGGCGGCACCGCTACGACGTTTCAGCCCGACCCGAGTTCACCTTTGCCTAACCTCCGAGCTGGACGAGAGCAGTTACAATTAAGGCAGTGGCCAAGCGTCAACCTGAGTTCGAGTTCGATCTCACCGGCGGACAACTCGCGCTGAATTTCGCCAACACCCTCAGCCGGCGCCACCATCCCGATCGCCGCAAGGAACACCTCGAGAGCTACGCCGACATCGTCGCCTTCGCCAGGCAGTCGGGCATCGTATCGGTCAAACAGGCGAAAGAACTCCGCGACTACACCGAGCGCCATGCCGGAGAAGCCGCTCGCACCTTTCGCAAGGCCATCGCCATGCGGGAGGTGATGTACCGAGTCTTCTCGGCCATCGCGCAAGGCAGGACTGCCAGCGCAGCAGATCTTGATCTCATGAACGCTTTCGCCATCGAGGCGCTGCGGCATCGATGCCTCTCACGAACTGACGGCGGTTACCGGTGGGAATGGCGGGAAGACAGCAAGAAGCCGCTCGACCGCATTCTATGGGAGGCGGCGCAAGCGGCCGCCGATCTGCTGACATCCAAGGAACTGCAGCTTGTGCGGTTCTGTGAAGCTCCGGACTGCGAATGGCTCTTCCTCGACCACAGCCGCAACCGCAGCCGCCGCTGGTGCGACATGAACAGTTGCGGCAATCGCCAGAAAGCCCGCCGCCACTACCAGCGCACTCACGACGAGTGAGCCTCACTCTCCGCGCACGCAAAAAGAGCACACCCATACGGTGTGCCCTTTTTGATATCTGGACGCTGCTTAACGGCCGAAATACTTGGCGTTGCGTTCGGTGTATTCCTTCCACTTTTCCGGCAGATCGTCGAGCGCGAAAATCGCTGACACCGGACACACCGGCACGCACGCTCCACAGTCGATGCACTCCACTGGATCGATGTAGATCATCTCTTCCGCCGCGAACTTCTCGCTGTCCTTCTTTGGGTGGATGCAGTCCACCGGACAGGCATCGACACACGCCGTGTCTTTGGTGCCTATGCAAGGTTCCGCGATCACATAAGCCATAGAACAATGTCTCCTGAAGTCTCTCTCTGTTGGAGAATGTAACTCGAAGTCGTGATATCGATAGTATCAAAAACCCCGCTTTATGGCATGGACTCTACGCAGGATGAGTGCGAGAGAAATGAGGCCACGTTTGCCGGGTGCCCCGTTCTAGCCTTCTTTTGGCTAGGGCGGGCCAAGGGAGCCAATCACCTGAACTGCCCCGCCCCAGCCAACAGAGGGCTGGAACGGGGCACCCATAGTAGAAGAAAACACCAACTCAGGCGACGCTCGCCGGTTCGCGTTCGTTCGCCGGCTCATATTCCACGATGAAGCCCGCGATAGCGCTGGCCGCCACCGTCAGCGGGCTGCCCAGGTACATCTGGCCCGGTCCGCTGCGGCCGGGGAAGTTTCGATTCTGGGCGCTGATCACCACCTGGTCCGGACGCGTGGAAACCCCCGGTCCAGCGTTGATACAGGCGCCGCAACTCGGCTCGATCACCTGTGCGCCCGCCCGCTGGAATATGTCCAGATAGCCCTTGCGCACACAATACTCGCGCGTCTCCTGCGATCCGAACTGGAGATAGAACTTGCAACTCTCCGCCACTTTCCGCCCTTGTTTCAGAGCATCGCTTAGCACCAGCGCGTACATGTCCATGTCTTCGTTCTTGCCTGCGGTGCAGGTGCCGCCATAGGCAATCTCCACCGGCACCGGAGTGCTCAACTCGCGGATGAACTTTCCATTGCCAGGATCGCCCGGCGTTGCCACCATGGGATAAATCTCCGCCGCATCCAGTTCGATCACGTGCGCGTAGTGCGCATCGGGATCGCTGTACAATCCCTCCACCAGCGTCTGCGCCTCGTTCTCGCTCATGCCGCGCCGCTCCATCAGGAACTCCACAACCTTCTGGTCGGGTGCGACGATGCCGGTGAAGCCGCCGATCTCGGCTGCCATGTTGGTCATGGTGGCGCGCTCGTCGACGCCCAGCGCCTCGATGGCCTCGCCGGAGTACTCGATCACTTTCGCCAGCGCCTTGCCGGAGCGAATGTATTCCATCGACAGCAGCTTGAGGATGAAGTCCTTCGCGGTGACATTCTCGCGCCTCTTCCCGCGAACGATGACCTTAACCGATTCAGGAACTCTTACCCGTATGTCTTTGGTAAACCAGGAGTTAAATACGTCAGTGGTGCCGATTCCGAAGGCCACGCAGCCCATCGCTCCTACGTGCGGCGTATGCGAATCGCTGCCCACATTGAGCTGGCCGGGCAGGGCATAGCTCTCGGTGACGATCGAATGGCAGATGCCTTCCGAGCCCTTGCGGTCTTTCAGTTCGCCATGCAGCTTGATGCCGCGCGACTTCGCGAACTCCTCCTGCTTCAGCTTCAACTGGCCTGCCAGATCGAGCAACCCCATCTTGCGCTTTTCTTCCGACAGCACTTCGTCCAGGAACGTCAGGTGGTCGCGGAAGAACATGATGGTCCCAGCGTCGGTCACGGGAGCGTCTTTACCCAGGAAGTGCTCGAAGAAAATCGCCGCCATCGGAGTCACGTACTCGTGGCTGAAGCGCAGATCGGTGCGCGCAAATCCGGTGTCGCCCGGCTTCACCGCTTCAACCCCGACCTGGTTGGTGCCGTGCAGCATGTGGCGCGCGAAAATCTTCTCCGCGATGGTCATGGGTCGTGGCTTGGTCGTGATCGGCGGCAGAAATACCTTGCCCTGCAGGCGCGCCACGTTGAACGGAAACAGGCCACCGTACTCGATCACCTGCCGCGTGATTTCATCTTCGCCTGTAGTGAAATCGACTAGAGGGATCTCTTCGCCGCGGCGAATCTGGTCGATCAGTCCGAAGTCCGTGGACGTCAGCACTCCGAGGTTCTGGCAATTCTGTTTGTAGATGCGCTCGATGTTCTCGGCGATCACCAGCTTGATACCGGCTGACATCTCGGCGTACGGCGACTGCTCGCGGCTGGAGCCCTTGCCGCGGCGCTTGCCGCTGACCGCGCACACGAACCCGCCGCGCTTCACATCGCCGCGCTTAATCGGCGTCTCGCTGCCGCACTTCAGGCCGGTGTAAGGGAATTCGCCCAGCGTCTCGTCGAAGAAGAAGCAGATGTGCGCCGGCGTGATCTCGTCGGTGGAGATGTCGTCGCGCAGTTTAGGATTGCGCTCGGGATGCTGGGTGTCCCAGGGCAGGTCTTCCCCTGCAAGCTGCCGCTTGATCAGCTCGGGATCTTCGGTAAGAAAAAGGATTCGCCCCTGCAGACGGACCATGGCAGGGCGTTTTTCAACAGTGCGGTCCAACAACGAATTGTTCACCCAACAATTTTACCGCAGTCACAAGGGCCTGTGACGAGGCCGAACGAGCGTTCGAGGTTGGTATTTCCGGACCCATGCCAGAGGCACAGGTTGAAGCCTAAGACAGGCGAAAGCATCAGATGCTGAAGCGCCGCGACGGATAATAACGACGCTTCTGGAGGTCATCGACGGCGCTCAGGAGGGAGATAACAATGTTTACAGTTACAGGGATCACGGGGCAGGTGGGGAGCGCGGTGGCGCAGACACTGCTTGCGGCTGGAAAGAGTGTGCGAGGCATCGTTCGCGACCCGCAGAACGCCAGCGGTTGGCCGGCGAGAGGCTGCGAACTTTTCGTTGCGGATTTGCACGATGCCAACGCGTTGGGAGAGGCTTTCGCGGCGACCGAAGGGGTCTTCGTGATGCTGCCGCCGATCTTCGATCCGTCGCCGGGCTTTCAGGAATGCCGACAGTTAGTTGGCGCTTTGCGAAAAGCGCTGGAGGCTGCCCAACCCCCCAGGATTGTCTGCCTGTCCAGCATCGGCGCGCAGGCGACCCAGACAAGTCTTCTGGCCCAGCTGCAGATTCTCGAGCAGGAGCTGGGCGCGTTGCCGGTGATCGCATTCCTTCGACCCGCCTGGTTCATGGAAAACTTCGCGTGGGACGTGGCTCCGGCGCGCGAAACAGGCTCTCTCCACAGCTTTCTGCAACCCTTGGACAAATCGTTTCCCATGATCGCCACCAGAGACGTGGGACGAACCGCGGCGGAATTACTGCTCGAGTCCTGGCAGGGACAGCGAATCGTCGAACTCGAAGGGCCCGAGCGAATCACGCCGCTACAAGTTGCGACGACTATGGGGCACTCGCTGGAGCGCGAGGTGCGCGCGGAAGCGGTTCCTGAGGAAAGCTGGGAGGCAATCTTCCGAGGCCAGGGGATGAAGAACCCGATTCCTCGTATGCAAATGCTGGAAGGCCTCAACCAGGGCTGGATCGACTTCGAGGGTGGCAAAGCTGAGCCGAGGAAAGGCAAGATTCACCTGGAAGAAGTCCTGCGGTCGTTGGCATCGAAGAAGAATTAATCCGGGCGCTGCGTTTAGATTCGAGTCTTCGCGTATTCCGCGACCGACGGCAGCTCTTCCAGTCCGCGCCCGGCGAAGATCTCTTCGAAGTTCGTGATCAGCTCCTGATGGATGAGGCTGTTGCTGGCGAGCACCTCGCGGCTGTCGAGACGGAACGCCGAGCCATCGAAGCGCGTTACCCTGCCGCCGGCCTCCTGCACCAGCAGGACGCCTGCCGCTGTGTCCCACGGATTCAGGATGAACTCCCAGAAGCCGTCGTAGCGTCCGCAGGCGACATTGGCCAGGTCGAGGGCAGCCGAGCCCGCACGCCGCAGTCCGTGCGAGCGCAGCGTGATCTGGTGATAGAAGTGAATGTTGGGGTTCTTGTGCCGCTTGTGGCTGGGGAAGCCCGTTCCCAGGATCGATTCCGCCAGCGATTTTGTTTGGGAAACGTGAATCGGTCGCCCGTTCAGCGTTGCGCCCAGCCCGCGCTCCGCGGCAAACATCTCATCGCGGGTGGGATCATACAGCACGCCCACTTCCAGCTGTCCGTCCTGCCTCGCCAGCGCCATCGAGATGCAAAACACCGGATAGCCGTGGGCAAAATTTGTTGTCCCATCCAGCGGATCGACATACCAGCGATACTCCGCATCCATCTCGCTGCGCGTGCCTTCCTCGGCCACGATGCCGTGTTCCGGCCAGTGCGCGCGCAGGCGCTCCACAATCAGCTTCTCCGAAGCCCGGTCCGCCTCGGTTACCAGATCGACTTCACCTTTGTACTCGATGGTCACGCGGCGGACGAAGTAGCCCATCAGAAGCTTGCCTGCCTCGCGGGCAATCGCTTCCAGGTCTGGCACGTAGGAACTCATTGATCGGAGTTCGCCGAATTGCCATTGGGCGGCACGCCCTCGGAGCGCGGCTTGCGTGCGGCTTCTTCTGCGATATAGGCGATCTCGTGCTTGAAGATGAACAGGTTCGGCGCTCCTTCGCGCGTCAGCCGCACCATGCGCCGGTCGTAATACTCGATCCAGCCGCGTACCACTTCTCCGCCCATCAGCTTGATGCGCACGGGACGTTGCTTTTCACCCAGCATCTTCAGATAGGCCGCTTCCTGGTGAGTGTCGTCAGGAGGAGGAGTTCTGCCCTGGGGACTGCCGTTGCTGCCGCCGCGAAAGGCCATGCGTCAATTCTACATGCGATCCGCGCTGCGCGTGTACCGGAATCGCAGTCAGCGCAAAACACGAAATGGTGGTGAAGTGTGCCGCTGGCAGTTCGCCGCCATCGCTACAATTCTTAACAATATTTCCTGATTTCAAACTGAATGAGTGAGGATCCATCTGCATCAAACATGTAGTGTGCTTCGTCTCGCTATAATGGAGGATGAAGCTTTGATGGATGAGCGCGATTCCTCTGTCCTCGAACGCAGTCCCTCTTTTGGGTATGCGTCACTTTTCAGTGGCGTCCGTGTTATGACCGTAAGCGTTGATCGCATCGCCTGACCCGACTCATGTTGCAACACGTTATTTTCCTGCTCTCGGAATCTGTCACACTGCCGGCTGCGCTGTGTCTCAGCCTGGGCATTTTGATCTATTTCACCCTGCGCAATTGGCAGAATGTTACGGCGCTGTCGCGCAACCGTTCGCAGTTGCTCTCAGTTGGCGTGGTGCTGGCGGTGGCCCTGCTCGTGTTGCAACTTTCTCCGTCGGGTCGAGGCCGCGCCGGCGACATAGCCAGCGACGACTTTATGGCCGCGGCCAATCCAGCGGCGCGGCCGCAGGGCATGACGGCCGAAGCGCTGGCCGCTGCCGGCCTGGCTGTGGTCGCCACGTATCACAATGACAATGCCCGCACCGGCCAGAACACGATCGAAACCGTTCTCACGCCCGACAACGTGAATCCGGCGCGTTTCGGAAAGCTCTACTCGTTTCCGGTGGACGGATACGTTTACGCCCAGCCGCTGTACATGCCCCAGGTCGCGGTCCCGGGCAACGGAATTCACAATGTCGTGATTGTCGCGACGCAACACGACAGCGTCTATGCCTTCGACGCCGATTCGCCAACTCCCGCGCCTCTCTGGCGGGTTAATTTCCTCAATCCCGATGCCGGAATAACCTCCTTGTCGCCGAGTGATGTCAACGCCAGCGACATCATGCCGGAGATCGGCATCACCGGTACTCCGGTGATCGACGTCGCCAGCAACACGGTCTATGTGGTCGCTGCCACCAAAGAGAGCGGGGTGTTCTATCACCGGCTGCACGCTCTCGACATGACCTCGGGCGCGGAGAAGTTCGGCGGCCCGCGCATCATTCAGGCGTCCTACCCGGGCAATGCTCAGGACGCCAGCGACGGCGTGCTTACTTTCGCCTCGCGCTTTCAATTGCAGCGGGCGGCGCTGCTGTTGTCCAAGGGCAAAGTGTACGTGGCCTTCGCCTCGAACGCGGACTCCGGGCTCTATCATGGGTGGGTGATCGCCTACGATGCAACCACGCTGCGGCCAGCGGGCGCCTGGGTTTCCACGCCCAACGGCTATCAAGGCGGCATCTGGATGAGCGGCTGCGGAATCACCGCTGACAAAGACGGCAACCTCTTCCTGTCAGTTGCCAATGGGCCGTTCGATGCGTATGGCGAAGAACCGGGATCGAACTTCAGTGACAGTGTCGTGAAGCTCAAGCCTGGCGCCCACGGACTGGCGCTGTCCGACTTCTTCACCCCATTCAATCAGGCCAACATGGCGAAGGAAGACTTGGATCTCGGATCCTCCGGCGTGGTTCTGCTCCCTGATCAACCGGGCCCGTATTCTCACCTGGCGATCACCAGCGGAAAGAACGGCCACATCTACCTGCTCAACCGCGATACTCTCGGCGGCTATGGTGTTGGGTTGAGGGGCAATCCTCAGCTTGTTCAGGAAGTGTCGGGGCAATTGAGGCAGCAAATGGGAACGCCGGCCTACTGGAATGGACGGCTGTATTTTGGGGCGGGAATCAGTCCGCACAAGGATGCCATCAAGGCCTTCGCTCTTCGCAACGGGACGCTGTCAACCGCGCCGGTTTCGCAGACGGCGGCTATCTATCACCTGACGCGCAGCACGGTGAGCGTCTCGGCAAACGGCAATGGCAACGGCATCGTGTGGGCGGTGGACAATGACGCGTACTACGACCCTCATCAGGGGCCTGCCGTCCTGCACGCCTATGACGCGAAGAACCTGGGCCGTGAGTTGTACAACTCGAACCAGCGCTTCGCGCGCGACAACCCAGGTCAGGCGTCGAAGTTCACCGTTCCCACCGTCGCTGATGGAAAGGTGTTTGTCGGCGCCGCAAACCAGTTGAGCGTGTACGGACTGCTTCCAGCCGCGGGCAATTAGACGTCTCGATGCGATTTCGACATTTGAGGTTCAGGGTGGAGCACCGCTTTAGCGGTGCAGTCAACGAACCGAAGACGAGTCGGCTTTAGCCGCTGAGGTAACGGAATCGAGGGCGCTCAGTCATTACGTCGCGCGCCTGCAGACAAACCGCAGAAAATCGTGCCGGACAGCCACACAAAGCCATTCCGGCAATGCGATGATGGAGAACAGGAATTCCTGATGCGGATTGCCCGGCTCACATCCGTCTGCGCATTGCTGGTAGTTGCGTTGCTTTTCGTAACCGCGCCCAGCTTATGCGCGCAGAGCACTGCCCCGCCGCCGGCACAACATCGCGCCACCAGTACTCCCTACAGCGGCGACCTTTCCATCTTCGAGACGGAGGGCCGCGACGAAAGGCTGCACACCGACGGCATCATGAAAGCCCTGGCCATCTCACCGGGCAAGAATGTCGCCGACATCGGGGCCGGCTCGGGGTGGTTCACCGTGCGGGCCGCGAGACGAGTCAAGAGTTCCGGCATGGTCTATGCCGTCGATATCAATCCGGAGGCGATCAAGTACATCGAGAATCGCATCCGGAAAGCGCAGCTGAACAATGTCAAGACGGTCCTGGGCAAGCCCGGCAATCCGGAACTGCCACCCGATAGTATCGATTCTGTGCTGCTCCTGAAGACCTACCACGAGGTTGCCGAGCCGGTGGAATTGCTTCGCAACTTGCGAAGCTCGCTGCGGCTGGGCGCGCGCGTGGGCATCATCGATCGCGATGGCAACGGAGAAGACCATGGTGTGCATAAGCAGGTCGTTCTCCAGGAGGCCGAACAGGCGGGCTACCGTCTGCTGGAAGAGCACGACAATCTGGTGGTCGACGACCACATGGATTATTTTCTGGTGCTCGTGGTCAAGTAGCCAGGAAGTGTAGATCTGCTTTTGGACTGGCTTCTGTCGCCGCTTCGATTCACGGCATGACATCGACCCGCAAGAGGTTCAATCTCCCGACGAAAGCTCTTGAGCCGTGCAGAGTCTTCAGCACCACCGCCAGGTAAAGAGTACCGCTGGAATTGCGCGGCTGGAGGTCAGCCAGGACAACGCGTCCGGCATTGTTTGTGGAAATCCCGAACGAGCGTGTCGCGATCATCTGTGAAGCTGTCGCAGGGTCCCAACCCCGCAAGGTTCGGGCATCGGATTTGATCTCGCCCGTGCAGTCGGGCTGATCGCAAATCAGGAATTGCACCTGGAAGGCTGCGCCGTTCAAATCGGGATCGGGCGTGATAGTTCCGGCGGCTTGAATGTTGAACATGCTGAAATTGCGCGGCCGGCCCAGCGAAACCGCGCCTAGGACGACCTGCTCACCAGCCGTGCCGGAGAGCCGGACGGGCGCTGCCGAGTTGACTACCAGCGATCGTGCCTGCCCGGAGGCAAGCCACGTTGCAACCAGGAAAACGGCGAGCAACCCCAGAGCCCAACGACCCATGTATATGTTCCGTTCTCCCCAAGACAGCAAGAAGAAGTCGTTTAACAAATCCTTAACATAGGCTCCATTAGCGCAAAGAGCAAGCACGGCGATTCAGGCCAACTCCAGAAACGAGATGTGGCAAAATAACTTACCTCGCGGATCGAAAGGACGCTCCATGAACCGGCGAACTCCCATAGCAATCGCGATTCTTGTGCTGGCCCTGGGCTCGATCAATAGCATGGCGGCCGACGACGATACGGACCCGGTCCCGCCCGCTCGCCTGGCGCTGTTTAATCAGATCGGCGTCGGTGCGGCCTACGGGCCGCATTATCCCTGCTATGGGAGCAGCGGAATCGTGCAGTGTACCGGCACTTCGTCGGATGTGCAGGATGCGAAGAACAGCTATATGGAAGCCAGCGTTCTGCTCGACATGGCCCAGCTTCGGTCTGCAGGATTCTTGTCGGTTCGCGCTTACGGAGACCCGGCGAAGACCTGGATTGCCATGATCAATCGCATCAATCAGCTGAACCTGGCCAATCCCAGCGGGCCACAGCAGACCGTGGTGTATCAGGTTGACCTGTGCCAGAGCAATCCGGCCCAGGGTGACGCCTGCATCAACGTAGCGGGCATGACCTTCCAGCAGGTCCTGGCTTTCTCGATGGTTCAACTTCGGCAGGTGATCCAGCAGGTCAAACCCGCGATTTTCCAGAAGGTTGTGAAGCTGGTGATTGTCGGCAACGAAGCCCTGGTGCTGGGCAATGACAACAACACAAGCGACCTGATCGGCGCCGTCGGCACTACCAGCACCGAGCTCACGAACGACGGAATCACGGTCAGCAACGGAACCAACGGCGGCGTCTATCTCAGCTCGGCGACTACTTTCGGCCAGATGATCACGACCCAGGGACAGATGCTGGCACAGTCGTATCCAGCAGGCTCTCCGGTCATCGAAGATATCTACCCGCCGCAGTTTTCGTGCGTCAGCCCTCCGCAGATGGGACAGCAGAAGCCGCCAGTCTGTGCAGTGAATTCCTGCAACGTAACTCCTCCCAGCGACGCCGTCGGCTTCCTGAAAGCGGAGGTGAATTGCATGCAGACCACGTACGCCTGTCCGGGATCAATGTGCCGTCCGGCAATGATCGGCGAGACCGGATGGTGGACCGCTGGCCAGGACGCGGGCTATCAGGCCAGCTGGCGCGTGGGGAAACTCGCCGATGCCGTGGCCTATTACAAGTGTCTCTATGCTTATCTGAAGGCAAGTTCCGTTCCGACACTGATTTTCGAGGCTTACGATCAGCCCATCAAGGGCCCCACCAATGGGACGCTGGACACACCGGAAGCGGAGCAGAACTACGGAGTGCTGTCCTACAACAACCAGGCGAAAAATACCGTCCTGCTTCCCAATCCGAAAAACTACAAAAACCCCCCGAACACCGGTAACGCCGCGGTATTTACTTTCGTAGTAACGCCCACTCCCAGCCCCCTGCCGGCAATGACATTCGGGGTGCAGCAGCCATGGGAAACCCAGCCGACGAAGGTCACGGTCCAGCCATTCGCCGAGATCACCAACACGAATGGAGGCACAATGAACGTGTGGCCTACGTTTAACCTCTATGCGCCTGCGATGAACGGCGGTACTGGTTCGCAGATCACTCTGTATCCCTCAGGCAGTACTTGCCCGGCTAAGTGCACGAATTCGGTGAAGTCGGTGTACACAACGTCGCAGGTGCTTTCTTGCTTGACTGCGCTGCCCTTCAGTGGCGGGATATGGACGGCCCCGGGCCAGGGTTGCACGTGCACAAACTACGCGTACGTGAACTGGGGAAATGGCGACTCCTGCGCTAACGGCGTGGCGCAGTACGGGCAAAATGTGTTTCTGCCCAATGTCTTCTACAGTAGCGCCCCTTGAGGTGCGGTACTTGCGGGCGCGTCCGCGCATCCGGCGTCAGGCGATCTGCTAATGAAGCTAGGGATTCTTCCGAATCCGCGGAGTGCAGACAGCCCACTCGACTAACCGATCATTTTGCGTTGATCGCCGATGCGGCGCTCGCGTTCGTTGGCGAATCGCTCCACGCCTGCGAAAATCGAATCGGGATCGAGATGCGCTTCCGCGATCACTTCCGCTTCCAGGCCGCCGGTTCTCCAGGAATTGTCGAAGTCGGAGGTAAGGGAATACTC
>PLBD01000246.1:11470-16499 GCA_003135315.1 Acidobacteriaceae bacterium
CCCGGCCGCTTCGAGTTTCGGAAGCACTTTCACCAGATTTACGGTGGAACTCGATCCTTGCGCGATCACGTAGCCGTGGCGCGGCTTGTCCGGCGCGAAATCGCGGATCACGTACAGGCCTTTTGCAGCGGCGCGCAGATCGGAGTCGCCGAACTGGCTGCGGTCAGCGACCGCGAAGTCGGGACGCGCCACTTCCAGCGTGATGATGCCCACGCGCGGGTCGCGCGCCGCGATCTCCGCCGCCGCGAAATAGCCGGGTGCGACGTCGTTGTAATCCCAAAAACTCAAATTGATCACCTGACCGCGCGGGAACAGCTTCCACACTTGCGGCGCGAAGATGCCGAAGTGCGTGCGCGCGTCGGCCGCGGTTTCAGGACCGGAGTGCGCGGTCAGAATGTGCAGCACGCCGACGCGGAATTTGCTGTCCTGATTTTGCTGACTCCAGACACGCGCCGGAGTGTACATCAGCGGCGTGAACGCTCCGTAGGTGCCACTCAAAGCCCAAACGCCGGCGAATTTGTCGGGGTCGACGGAAGCGCTTTGACTCACCAATCCTATGGCGGTGGAAACATTGCCCGCTTCCTGAATGGGCGCTTTCAAGCGCGTGCCCAGCGGATTGTCCGTGGGACTGTAGTGTCCCCACAAACTGCCGTGCTCCACGTTGATCGACTCCGAAAGGTCGGCGGCCACGGTGAAGAATCGTCCGTCGGTGACGTAATTCATCCACTTGATGATTTCCGAAATCGCACGCCGCGCCCCGGCTACCTCGCCCGGCTTCTTGAACAGCGCGATGCTGACCTCTTTCTCTTTGCCGGAAATCGCGTTGCGAATCGAGAGCTTCTGCGGTTCTTCCGGCAGCGCGGCGACGCGCAGGCGATCGTCGAGGAACGGATCGCTCGTGGCTGATATGCGCAACTTCACATCGTCGCGCACGGTGTCGCCAATCTCCACCAGTCGGTCGGCGAGGCGATCGCCCAACCCGCCGCGGTCGAGCAGCGACATCACCACGTCGATGTTCGTCTTGAACTGGATCAATCGCTCGCGGTTGTTGCTGACCGGGCCCTTGCGAATTCCCTCGAACTCCACGCCGTATTGCTTCTCGAAGGTCGCCGCCAGCGCCACGAAATACTCCGAGTTCATCTTCAGCGCGTAGGGATGGCTTGGGTAACTGACCAGTTGATCGCCGCTGTAGCCGGGGATTTTTCCGTCGACGGCCGCGGGCCAGTAGCCCTTGATGGTTTTGCCGATCGCGACGATGGGACGGCGGTCGTGCGGATCCACTTCGTCCATGGCTTTCAGCGCCGCGGCCACTTCGCCGTAATCGTTACCGTTCGCCAGGGTGAAGACGTTCCATCCATACGACGTCCATTGATTCACCAGATCGTAGCCGTCCGCGAACTCGGCGGCGATCACGCCGCCAAGCAGGCGATCGTCGATGCCCGCGTTGTTGTCGGAAACCATCACGCGCAAACGCTTGCCTACTTGCAGCGCCAGCGCCTGCGTCTTCAACTCCTGCGCGTGACCTTCGGTGAGCGCGAATTCGCCTTCCAGCGCGATTACTTTCGGCGACGCTGGCGCGCCCGCTATGTCCCAGAACGCCGCTTTGCCCCCGGCCGTCGCGATGCCGATGCCCGAGGGGCCGCCGTTCACGTCGTTGGTCAAGTCGGTGCTTTCGGCATGTCCCATGAGCGCACGAATGCCGCGGCCTTTCGCTTGTGCGAACAGCGGATGGTCTTCCAGGTCAGTTTCGTGCAGCAGCGTCTTCAGCGCGCCCGCGCCACGCCGGAATCCCAAGGCGTCGATCGGCAGCATCGCGACATGCGGATCTACGTGATAACGCGGATCGCTGGTCTGCTGATACTTGCGATACAGCGCCTGGCCCATAATCATCCACAGCGCGTAGCACGTGGGGACCGAGTGGCCCGCCGCCATCATGAACTTGTCGCAGTAGGGATGCTTCGGCCGGCGGTAATCGTAACGGAGTCCGCCGTTTTCAGGACCGGCCAAATGCGCCGCAACGTTGTACGGTGTGTAGGCGAGCGGTCCGCCCAGATGCCCGGTCTGCGCGTAATTTCCCAGCAGCACCAGGGTCATGCAGGTCATGTATCCAATGTCGTCGAGCAGCGGATCATACGCCAAAGGTTGCTGCAGGGAGGAAGAAGGGACTACGTGAAAAGGCGATGTCATAGACGGTCTCAAATCATAACATTCCGGAAGCAAAGGACTTCATGGTCTCACGAATTGTTGGGGAAGTTTAACGGGAAGACATTCCCTTATCTGAGCGCGAGCGCATGACGCTCTGCAGCAGCGATCGGAAATGGGTTCAGCGTCGCATTCGAGCGAGGTTTGACTTTTGGGTGCCTTCAGCCAGACGGCGTCAGGAAATTACCGCGGACCGGACCTTGTCGAGGGCGCCGTTTGCCAGTGGCACGGCGGCCCGTTGTTTCGTCAGCACCAGCTGCATGTCTCCGACGTGGCGCTCGCGGAAGGCCCCCTCACAGTAGCTGAGGTAGTAGTCCCACATGCGCAGGAAACGCTCGTCGAATCCCAGCGCCTTCACCTCTTCCAATCGAAGCGCGAACCGCTCCCGCCACTGTTTCAGCGTCTCAGCGTAGTGCAGGCCGATGTCTTCAGCGTGGAATAGCGAGAGTCCGGTGCAGCGTCCCAAACTGCGCAGAATCTCCGCGACCGACGCCAGTTCCGAGCCGGGGAAAATGTACTTCTGGATCCAGTCGCAGCGTTTGCGGTACACCGGGAACTTCTGCTCATTGATCGTGATGGTCTGGAGGACCATGCTACCGTCAGGCTTCAGCAGGCGATCGCAAGCCCCGAAGTAGGTGTCGTAATATCGCAGGCCGACCGCTTCGAACATCTCGATACTGACGATCTTGTCGAACTGCCCCTGCAGGTTGCGGTAGTCCTCCAGCAGGAGCGTGATACGCTCACCGGCCGCACCCAGACCTGCAAACAATTCCTTCGCGTAATCATGCTGCTGGCGGCTGATGGTAGTGGTGGTGATGCGGCAGCCGTAGTTACTCACCGCATAGGCCGCAAAGCCGCCCCAGCCGGTTCCGATCTCCAGCAAATGATCGGGGGCTTTCAGGTCGAGCTTGCGGCAGATGCTGTCGTATTTGTTGAGCTGGGCCTGCTCGAGACTGTCCTCTGGCGTGCGATAGTAAGCACAGGAATAGGCCATCGTGGAATCAAGGAACAAACGATAGAAGTCGTTTCCCAGATCGTAGTGGTAGCTGATGTTGCGCCGGCTGCCGGACATCGTGTTGCCGCGCAAGCGATGGCGGACCGAATCGGCCATCGAACTCAGTGCAGAGAAGAGCTTGTTCCCACGCTCCACCTCATCCAGGTTGCGGACCGCAAGCCTTACCAGCGCGACCAGATCGGGCGAGGACCAGTCGCCGTCCATGAAGGCCTCGCCCATACCGATATCGCCGCCGAAAAGCGCGCGCCGGTAAAAGCGTTCGTTGTGGACGACGAGCATCGCTCGCATGTCGGCGTTCGCCGAACCAAAGCTATAGGTCTCCTCAGGGCAAACCAGTTCCAGAAATCCTTCCTTCAGGCCACTCAGCAATTGAAGGAACAGGCGTTTGGGTAGAGGGTGCTTCATTCGATGCTCCAGGATGCGCCCACCGGGCGCGTGTTGGCGGGGGTGAAACGTCCATGGCCCGGGTGATGGACGACTGGGACCTTCTTCAGCCACAGGCGCACCGCTTCCCAGTGAATGGCCGCGACGGTCTTGGCTGTTACCCACGGGAAGTTCATCAGTGCGTAGCGCAACCATTGTGCGGACCACGGGCGCCGGGCGAGCTTCAGCGTGCCGTCAAACACGGACTGATTGTTCTCCGCGACGTTGGTCTGCACTATCAGGTCCGCATCGGGCGCGGTGAAGGTCCATTGGTAGCTGCACGCCATGCCCATGAACGGCGAAACATGGAATGTCTTGTCGAATTCATAGCTGCGCGAGGTGCCGGACGTGCTGGCCTGGCAAGTAGCCGACAGCCAGTAGTTCTGCGTCTCGCCAAAAGTGTTCTTAACTTCGGCCATGATGACCTGCAGACGGTTATCCGCATCGTGACAGTAGAAGAAAGAAACGGGATTGAAGTTGTATCCCAGGTAGCGCAGATGAGTGAGCAGGAAGATCCTTCCATCAGGCAGACTGATGCCGCGCCGCGCCGCATCTTCCGCCAGTCGCTCCCGCAAAGGCTTCCTTGCGTCGCCGAAGTGGTCTGCTTCGTTGAAACTGGCCCAATTCCAGCTGTTGTAGCCGGCCAGGCGCGATACTTGCATCAGCTGCTGGATACGATCCACATCCAGGTAGGCCATGAACAGCGGGTAAGTGAACTCGTGGCGGGCCGGCCGAAAGCGGCGATGACGCAGCGTGCCGAAGTAGATTGCACTCTCCATTACGCCTCCGGCCGCCAATCCACACCCAGCGATTGCGCCACGCGAATGGCCGAATTCAGGCCGTCTTCATGGAATCCGTAGAACCAGTAAGCGCCGCAGAAGTGAGTGTGGTTTTGTCCACTGATCTCCTGCCACCGCGCCTGCGCCCGAATCGCCGGCAGGGTCATCAGCGGATGAAAGTAAGTCATCTCGCGCAGTATCCGCTCCGGTTTGATTCGGCCCGTGTCGTTCAGCGTCACACAATACGGCTCCGGCGCCGCCAGCTTCTGCAATCGGTTCATGTGATAGGTCATGGTGACCGCGCGATCACCGTCTCCGACATGGTAGTTCCAGGAAGCGCGCGCGCCGGGCCTCGTCGGGAGCAGCTTTTCGTCAGTGTGCAGCACCGTCTCGTTGCGGCTGGTGGAGAAGCCTTCGAGCACCGCGCGCTCCTGAGGCGTCGCGTCAGCCAGCAGATCTATTGCCTGCGGTCCGTGGCAGGCAAAGACGATCTCGTCAAAGAACTCTGCCTCTCCGTTTTCGTATCGCACCTGCACTGCGGCATGCGACCGCGTGACTCCGGCGATTCGTACACCCGTGCGGATGCGCTCCTTGTAGGGCTCAGTCAACG
>PLBD01000455.1 GCA_003135315.1 Acidobacteriaceae bacterium
TTGCGGTCGCGCAGATCGAGATAGTCGGGATATGACATGTGTGCATCACTGACATCCGGGCGCCAGATGGCGTAGAGGCTCTGCGCTTGCGGCACATTCAGTGGGCGCAGGATGAACGCATTCAGCACGCTGAACACTACGGCGTTTGCGCCAATCGCCAGGGCCAGCGTCAGAACCGCGGCGATGGCGAAGCCGGGAGACTTGCGCAACATGCGAATGCTGAGGCGCACATCCTGTACCAAGGTTTCGAGGAAGTTGCCGCCGAGGGCTTCGTGGCACTCCTCTTTGAACTTCTCCCGGCCGCCGAACTCGATGCGCGCGCGGCGCTCCGCATCAGCGCGATCCACGCCGGAACGTTCCAGATCGTCGGCGCGGTGCTGGATGTGGGAGCGAAGCTCCTCCTCCATCTCGGCATTCATGCGCGAGCGCTGAAACGGAGCTGCGATACGAACGCGCAGCGAGTCCAGCAGTTTCATACTTCCTCCGGCTGCGCTGCCAGCGCAGAGCCGATGGCCGTCGCCAGCCGGTTCCAGCTCTCGGTCTCCTCACGCAATCGCTTGCGGCCGGCGGCGGTGAGTTCGTAGAACTTGGCGCGGCGATTGTTATCCGATGTGCCCCAGTTCGCCTTGAGCAGTCCCTGACGGACGAGGCGGAACAAGCCGGGATAGAGCGCGCCCTGTTCGATCAGCAGCGCATTGCCGGAGATTTGCTGGATGCGCAGAAGGACTCCGTAACCGTGCAGTGGGCCGAGCGAGACCGCCCTGAGGATGAGCAGATCGAGAGTGCCGGGAAGTAGTTGGGCCTGGTCGGTCAAGCGCCCTCCTAAACTAGTTAGGAGTTTAGCCTGACTCTCCTAAGCTGTCAAGGAGACAAGCAGGCAGGCATCGGCGGAGTCGCCCATTAACTGTGGCCGCTCGGGCACTTGTCAGCGCTCAGCCGATGGGCCCTGATGCGGCGGCCACTCTTGAGCGTGAGGTAGAGGTCTTTGCCCTTCTCAACCACCGAGACGACCTGTCCACTGCTGTCGATAAGGTCGTGGGCCTCGGTAGCGTCGGTGGTGGTGATCTCGCCGCAATAGGTCACCGAGTCCCGCACCGCGAAATCCACGGTGAACTCGCGCACCAGGAACCAGCGGCCGTTCTGCACCACGCGCTTGTCCGAATGCAGATTGGACAAGGTACCCGTCTTGGCGTCGTCAGCGGGCGGGGATGCAGTCTGTCCGGGCAGGAGTGACGATAGAAGCAAGCAGACAAGCAAAGGCATCGCGAGAATCCGGCTAAGCCTGACTCGCCTGCGTTCGGCCGGGATTTCATCTCCCGTCATCGAGACGCCTCTATTCTACTCATAGGACGCCTCCGCACATTTAACAGCGCATTAATTTGTTTTGCTGTCGAACATGACCGGCTTGGGCTGCCATACCCGTCGCCGGGAATTCCGGCGCTGGGCCAATCCCGGCTTGGCAGCATCGCAGTTTCAGGCCGCCTCCAACTCGGTAATGAGAGCGGTTGCATCGACGCTCTACTTCAGTCTCGAGGGTAAACAAATCGTACTGATCGTCATCAATGAGGTCACACTCGTCATTGAAGAAGAACATCCCATCATCTCAATTCTCTAGCCCTTCGTAATTCCCTTGTCCTAAAACATTCCCTGCTCTTGGCCACGCGCATCCTTGGCGTATAGGAGGAAGCAGCCGCCAAGGATGCTTCCCTGCCGGCAGTATCCCACTCTGCTGTTGCCAGCTTTGCTAATCGTGCCGCTTCACTTCTCGACCAGGCAATACTCGCCGATCTTCTTGTCGGTGGCCGGATCCGCTGCCGCCGGATACAAATCCACGTTCTGACAGTCGTACGTGCCCCAGTTCTTAGGCAGGCGAACCATCAGATAGGTTCCAGCTTCGGGCGCCTTACAGTCGGAAGCATCCTTATTGCAGTTCAGTTCGAAGGACGGTTTTGCCTGACCCGCCGCTTGCGCGGCAGTGACGATGATAACTTCTTTGCTCACTTCACTTTTCTTGACCGTAATGGTCGATCTGTCCTGGGCGACAAGCTGGACAGCAACCAAAAGGACGAGGAGAATGATTGCTTTTTTCATGAGACTAAGCCTCCTCACTCGAGAATCCTGTTCCGTCAGCCTCGAAGCAGGCTGGGCACTCCGGGATGGCCGCTTCGCCGCTCCTGAGCACTCTGGCTGCCGGGCTGCCGACAAGTTTATGATCCGCCGAAAAAAAGAACCTGTCTGTGATGCATGACCCATCGAATGGTGTGGGGTGAGCAGGCGCCTGATGCGGGATGGGGCCGCAAATCGCGCCTTCCCAAAATGGTAATACCTCGGGATTAGCCTAATGTCATGCCTGCTCCGTCCTTGCTGACTGAGCGTGTGGCTGCGCGCTTAGTTTGATTATTGAGGTGAACGCATTCAGGAGGAAAGACGTGGCAAATCTGAAAGATGAAGCTGGAACGCATAACGTCAAAGCGTCGCAAATCGACATGAAGTTCGAAATCGTCGTCATCCCCGTCTCAGATGTCGACCGTGCAAAGGAGTTCTACGGGAGACTCGGGTGGCGGCTCGATGCAGACTACGACAACGGTAGCGACTTCCGCGTCATCCAGTTCACGCCGCCCGGCTCCGGATGCTCGGTCATCTTCGGCAAGAACGTCACCGCTGCGGTACCCGGCTCCGCCCAGGGCCTGTACCTGATCGTCTCCGACCTCGCAGCCGCGCGCGCCGAACTGCTCGGTCGCGGTGTCGCGATCAGCGAGGTGTTCCACGATGCCAACGGCGTATACGCTGGCCCGGACGAGCCCTACCTGTTTGGGCGGCGCCGGGTCAGTGGCCCGGATCCCGAGCATCGCAGCTACCGTTCATTCGCCTCGTTCCAGGATCCCGACGGCAGTGGGTGGCTGTTGCAGGAGGTCACGACGCGGCTGCCCGGTCGCATCGACCCGGCCGCGACTTCGTTCGGCTCGGCACGCGACCTGGCGAGCGCGCTTCGTCGTGCAGAGGCAGCCCACGGCGAACACGAGAAGCGCCTCGGCAAGCGAGATGAGAACTGGCCCGACTGGTACGCCCAGTACATCGCGGCGGAGCAGGCCGGGACGGAACTGCCGACGTAAGCCAGGACAACCTCATCCTTATCGGGCCCGCACCACACGTGCGTGAAAGGTTGTGTTGAGCAGAAGTAGTGCTCGAGAACCTAAAAGGAGGAACCTTATGAAGCAGGCTCCATTCCTATTGGTCGCGGTTGGAACAATAGCCGCGCTTGTTTTCCTGATTGCCCCGGCACCCGGACGTGCGGATGGGGAACCCGCTCCGATCTTCGTTACTGAAATCCCTCAGGGATACCGCGACTGGACGTGGATCTCATCGGCCCATGAAGCGGGCAACCTCAAAAGTATAGGTGCTGTCTTGGGCAATGATGTTGCGGTCAAAGCCTACCGCGAAGGGAAACTTCCGTTCCCGGACGGCACCATCATTGCTGCTTTGCATTACCACTACGTCCCGTCAGCGGAAAACAACAAGGTCTTTGGCCAGGCCCAATCTTTCGTTCCCGGAGCCCCCACGAACGTTCAGTTTATGGTCAAAGACTCAACTAAGTACGCCGCAACTGGAGGCTGGGGCTTCGGTCACTTCGCCGACGGCAAAGCTGGAGCCGCAGCGTTCATGAAAACCTGCTTCCCCTGCCACGAGAAGGCCCAAGCGAGCGACCTTGTCTTTACTCATTACGCACCTTGATACCGGGAACGAACTCCTGCACGCATACCGATACTTGTTACCTTCGGAGCCGCCCGCCTTAAGGCGACGGAACTTCTAGACCGCTGATCGGAGGAATCATGAGCACCGCACCCACCGCCCCTTCCACCCAGCGCGAACCGGAACTTCTCGGGCAGACTGTCGTCGTGATCGGCGGCAGCGCCGGCATCGGGCTCGAAACGGCCCGGCGCGCCCGCGCCGAAGGAGCCGACGTGGTCCTCACTGCGCGCAACCCGGAACGCCTGAAGCGCGTCGGCCTCGAGCTTGGGGCCAGCGTCACCGCCTTTGACGCCACCGACTTCGAACAGCTGGGGAGGTTCTTCGACGGTCTTCCCAAGCCGATCGACCACGTGCTGGTCACGGGGCCCGGTCCCTACTATGCGCCGCTGGCGGAGTTCGACTTCGACGCGGCACGCCGCGACCTGGAGGCCCACATCCTGCTGCCGCTGCACGTCGCCCGCAAGGCCATGGGCAAGGTTCGCCCGGGAGGGACGCTGCTCTTCATGGGCGGCACCGGTGGCCGCAGCACGGCGCCGGGACTTGCGCTCATATCGGCGCTCACGGCCGCGCTTCCCGCCATGACCAAGAACCTCGCGTTCGAGCTCGCGCCCGTCCGGGTCAACCTGATCGCCGCCGGCTTCGTCGATACACCGTTGTCGGCATCGCTGCTCGGCGATCACCTCGAAAACCGCCGCAATCAGCTTCGCGCCACGCTTCCCATCCGGCGCGTCGTGGGACCGGCTGACGTCGCCGCGCTCGCTGTACACATCATGACCAACACGGCCCTCACGGGCGCGACTTATGACATCGATGGCGGACAGCAGCTCGTTGAGGGGTAAGTGAGCAGCGAATTCCAAGCCAAGGAGGTATCTATGAAACGGCTCGCTTTCCTGCTGGTCGCTGCTGCATCGGTGACCGGCGTTGTCGTCAGCATGGCGCACGCATCTGGACAAGCCGATGGAGAGGCTGCTCCGATCTTCGGGATCAAAATCCCCCCTGGATACCGTGACTGGAAGTTGATCTCCGTGGCCCACGAGGCAGGCAACCTCAACGATTTTCGCGCCATTCTGGGCAACGATGTAGCGATCAAGGCCTACCGGGATGAAAAGCTGCCATTCCCGGACGGCACGATCATCGCCCGGCTGGCCTGGAGCTATGTCCCCTCTGAGGAAAACAACAAAGTCTTTGGCCGTGNNGCCGCGACGGGCGGCTGGGGGTTCGCTCAATTTAAGGACGGCAAACCTGACCACGAAGCGCAGCTCAAAACCTGTTTTCCGTGTCACGAGCCTGCCAAAGCTCGAGACTTTGTCTTCACCCGTTACTCACCCTGATGCAAAGAATCGAAATCTAACTGATGGTGGCGCAGTAAGATAGCTAAGGAGCCGACGCATTTGCAGACGTCGCTCCTCTGGCGCGAGACAATGGCAATCCGCACGGGTTTACTCTTTGAGAATGATTTTGACTTTCGGGACGATCGGAACCACCAACATGCAACGACTTACTCGCTGCGGCAGGGTTGCCGTCGGAGTCTTGACGGCTCTCCTGCTTAGCAGTTGTGGTGGTGGATTTTTCCCTTCATCGACCGAGATTACCGCGATCACTTTGTCGCCAACCAGCGCCTATCTCACTCCCACCACTACGCAGCAGTTCACGGCCACCGCAACCTTCGGCAATAACACGCAAGGCAACGTAACCACGCAAGTGACGTGGACCTCTTCTCCCCCCAGTATTGCCTCCGTCAACAGTTCGGGGCTGGTGAGCGGAGTGGCGCTGGGAACAGCAACCATCACCGCCAAATCTAACAACAGCAGCGTGATCGCGACCGCCCCTGTAACGGTCAGCAGCAAGACCATCACTTCCATCGCGATAAGTCCGACCGACCCATCGATAAGCCTGTCACTTGATCAGCAGCAGCAGTTCACGGCGACGGCAACATATTCTGACGGTACGATGGGAAACATCACGACTTCCGCGACTTGGACCTCCAGCACTACGACCGTGGCAACGATCAGCAGTACAGGGCTGGCAAGCCCGGTCTCCATAGGAAGCGTCACCATCAGCGCGTCACTTGGGGGTGCTGTCGGCGACACGTCGCTAACTGTCACACAGTAGGAAGGCCCGTCGGGGCGCTGATTAGCCTCGTGCCGTTTTCTGATCGCTGAAGACCTGTCCGTCGCGAATGTGGATGACGCGGTGAGCGTACTCGGCGATGTCGTGCTCGTGGGTCACGAGGACAATGGTGTTGCCCTGCTCGTGGAGGCGGTCGAAGAGCGCCATGATCTCGATGCCGGTCTGCGAGTCGAGATTGCCCGTGGGCTCGTCGGCAAGGATGATCGAGGGATTGTTAACCAGGGCGCGGGCGATGGCGACGCGTTGCCTTTGGCCTCCGGAAAGCTCGTTGGGCTTGTGATTCATGCGCGATTCCATGCCCACCGAAGCCAGAACTTTCTTGGCGCGCTCAATGCGTTCTTCAGCAGGAAGGCCTGCGTAAATCAGCGGCAACTCGACGTTGTGCAGCGAACTGGCGCGCGCCAGCAAATTGAACGTCTGGAACACGAAGCCGATTTCCTTGTTGCGGATGCGGGCCAATTCGTCGTCATCCAACTCGCTGACCAGTTGCCCGTTCAGCCAATAGTTGCCTTTGCTGGGCGTGTCCAGGCAGCCAATCAAGTTCATCAGCGTGGATTTGCCGGAACCTGAAGGGCCCATGATGGCGACATATTCGCCACGCTGGATGCGGATATTCAGCCCGCGCAGCGCCTGCACCTGCTGTTCCGATCCCATGTCGTAGGTCTTCCACAGGTCTTCGGTGCAGATGATGCAGCTATCGGGCACTGCCGATTTCCTGGGCTCCGCCAGACTCGCTAAGTTCGTTGCCATCTTCTTCTCATCCTCGGGCGTTCGCTGGTCGGGGTTAGTCATTAACGAAGCGCGTTCTGACGGCTCTTGCTCTTCACTTCTCGCTCTACGCTTTTCGCCAGGGAGGTTACCCCCGCAGTTCTGGCAAAGAGCAAACAGCGAATGGCGATCCTACGATTCCTGTTCCTTCGGCTTGACCGAGTTGTCCACTTTCACGCTGGCGCCATTGCGCAGGGTCCGCAGCACTTTGTAGCTTCCGGTCACGATCTCGTCACCTTCCTTGAGTCCGTCGGTGACCTCAATATCGGTGGTGGCGCTTATGCCCGTCGTTACTGGTACGAAAACCGCTTCTTTCTTGTTCCGCAGCACAAAAACCCCCTGCAATTCCTCCTTGGGATTTCCCGCTGGAACCGCAGCCTGCACGGAGCCTTTCTTGTCCTTGTCAGGACTCAGATCGTCCCGCTCGCGAATGGTCAATGCCTGAATCGGAATAGCCAGCACGGCGCTTCGACTGGCGGTGGTAATGCGCGCGGTCGCGGACAGTCCTGGATGCACGTTCGGCGGCGGGTCCTTCAGCGCTATCACCACTTTGAAATCTTTGGCTTCCTGCCCGCTGGAGACAGCTTGTGCGGTGGAAACGCCGGTGGAGCGCAATACCGCATTCCCACCGATCTCGCTCACCGTGCCTTTGAACTTCTGCTTGGGAATGGCATCGATTGAGACTTCCGCCTGCTGACCAAGCTGCACGTTGACGATGTCGCTCTCGTCCACCTTCACCTCCGCGGTGATCAACGAAGTGTCCGCAACCGTCATCAGGGTGCTACCCGGCGAGTTCTGGATACCGGGGACCACGGTCTCGCCCTCGCGCACCGGAAGGTTCGTAATGACGCCGTCGAAAGGCGCACGGTACTCAGTCTTACTCAACGTGTCGCTCACCCGGCGCAAAGTAGCCACATTCTGGCCGATGTGTCCCTGTGCTGAATCCAGGTTGGCCTTCGCCTGGGCCAATTTTGCTTTAGCCGACCCAATCTGAGCGGTTGCAGTATCGTAGGCGGCTTTCTTGGTATCGTAATCCGACTTGGCGATGAGCTGAGAGTCGTAAAGAGCTTTGTTGCGGTTGTAGTCGAGTGTCGCCCGTTCGTACTCCGCGTGGGCCTGGTTCAGGTCGGCCTCTGCAGTGTTCACCGCGGCCTTCGCAGCGTTGGCGTCCATACGCGATGCATTCACCATCGCATTGTTGGCGGCAACGTCGGCGGCGTACTGAATGTTGTCCAGTGACGCCAATAGTTGACCCGCCTTCACCCGGTCGCCTTCTTTGACATAAAGATGAGTAATCTTGGCCTGAAGAATGGCGCCGATGTTCACATACACCTTGGGTTTGATCTCACCGGAGGCGGTCACCACCGAGGTCAAGTCCTCGCGGACGACCTTTCCCGTCTGTACGGCTACTACGCCCTTGCGGCTCTGCTGCACGGTAAAGCCTACGATGGCCAGCAAAACCACCACGCCCCCAGCGATCAGTGCTATTTTTTTCCAGCCCTTCATTGGACCTCGAACAGAAATTCAACTCCGTGCTGCGATTCAACCTAATCAGGTGTACGCAGTGAGACGGTGGAAGGTTCCCGACGGCGACTTTCGCTGGCCTCAAAATCGGCAACTTGACGAGCTTCCGCCGCGCCGCAACTCGGACAAAAGCAGGGCGGCTCTCCTGTGTATTTTTTCGATACGCCTGATTATACCCGGTATCTTTGGACGAGAATTGGCGAGAATTGTGACAGTGAGGAACTTGGGGCGTCAACACCGCGTTCCGAGAATGAGGGAGAAAACTAACGGCTGTGTATATTTCTGAAGAACTTGCGACGCAAAACCGGGTTTTGAAGAGAGGGCGGCATTCGGTCCCGGAAGGGTGCATTTCACACCAGGAACCTTGCTTTCAGGTTGGCCACAACTTACAATTTTAAAAGCGGAAGTGTTGGTCGAGGAGTAGTTTGATAACAAGAATGAAGTTGCGTTTGTGGTGTTGTTCGTTGTTGTTTGTCTTGGCTGTCTCTGCTGTTTGTGCCGTGGCACAGGATGCGCCTGCGCCTGCGGATAACAAACCCAGCCAAGCTGCGCCCCCGGCTGCGAGCAGCGCCAGCGGTGCGCCCCAGGGCCAAGCTCCCGGCAATTCCACGGATCCTCTAAAGCGTCCCCTGACCGAGCAGCAAAAGAAGGCCAGCTCGAAGGCTTTGAAGCAGGAGCTAAGTAGCACCTACAAGAAGTGGCTCAATGAGGACGTGATCTACATCATCACTCCGGAGGAGAAGTCGGCGTTCAAGCAGCTTTCCAACGACGAAGAGCGCGATCAGTTTATTGAGCAGTTCTGGCTGCGCCGCGACCCGACCCCCGATACACCGGAGAACGAGTACAAGGAAGAGCACTATCGCCGTATTGCTTACGCCAACGAGCACTTTGCCGCCGGCAAACCCGGGTGGAAGACCGACCGCGGCCGCATTTACATCGTGTGGGGCCCGCCGGACCAGATCGTGGCCCACGACGCCGGCGGCACGTACGACCGGCCGCAGGAAGAGGGTGGCGGCACTACCAGCACATATCCTTTTGAGGACTGGCGCTATCGCTACCTCGAGGGAGTCGGCCAGGAAGTCAACCTGGAATTCGTCGATCCCTGCATGTGCGGCGACTTCCACCTGGCTACCAGTCCCAACGAAAAAGATGCCCTGCTGAACACCCCGGGTGGCGCTACGCAATACGAACAAATGGGCCTGAGCAGCAAGACAGACCGCATGGATCCTTTCGCGGCGAACCCTGGCACGATGCAGGCCATGCAGAACAGCAAAGAGTTCGACAAGATGGCGATGTTGGCCAAGGTTCAAGCGCCTCCGGCGGTGAAGTTCAAGGATCTGGAAGAGGTCGTCAGCCATAAGATCAACGTCAGCTTGATGCCATTCGAAGTCCGCACCGATTACGTGAAGATCACGGGCGACACCGTGCTGGTTCCGGTGACGCTCCAGGTGAAGAACAAGGACATCACCTTCGTTTCCAAGGACGGCATTCAACGCGGGACGGTCAACATCTTCGGTCGCGTGACGGGAATCACCGGGCGCGTCGCACAGACGTTTGAGGACACAGTGCAGGTGGATGTCCCGCAAGAGTTGCTGGAAAAGACGATGGACCATTCCTCACTCTATTGGAAGGCGGTTCCGTTGCGCCCCGGCCGTTATCGCATTGACATCGTGGTGAAGGACGTCAACGGCGATCGCATGGGCACGTGGACCCGCGGCATCCTTGTCCCAGAATATAGCGACGACAAGCTGTCAGCGTCATCCCTGATTCTGGCGGATGAAATGCAAAAGGTCCCGACGAAGAGCGTGGGCGCCGGTGCTTTCGTGATTGGCGAGACCAAGTTGACGTATCCGCATCTGGACGGAGCCGACGGCAAACCGGAGAGTTTCAAACACGATCAGCGCATGAGCCTGTGGATGCAGGTTTATAATCTCCAGCAGGACGAAAAAACCAAGAAGCCGTCGGCCAAAATCGACTATGAGATTGTGAACCTGGCGAACAACCAGGCGGTACTTCACTCCTCCGAGTCCACCGACAGCATGAGCAACGTGGGAGAGCAGATCACGCTGGAGAAAAGCGTTGCCTTGAATAGCTTTCAACCGGGCGTTTACAAGCTGACGGTAAAAGTTGACGATAACGTCTCAAAGCAGCAGATCGCGCCCACGGTGCGATTTGCTGTCGAATAACGTAGTAAGCGCGGAACTGCGGACGGCGGTTTCAGTCCGCAGCATGTTTGATCCCGAAACCTCTGACAGGAGGCGTACACAATGACCCGTATCATGGCATATTGTGTGGTAGTGGCCTCGCTGTGCGTCGCGGCGTCGGCGGGGGGCACCACGGGCTCAATTTCGGGATACGTCAGAAACTCATCCGGAGTACCCCAGATGGGGGCCACGGTCGAAGTGGTCGGCTCGGCGGGACAACCCCAGGTGGCCTACACCGATGCGAAGGGGTTCTTCAGCTTGTCCGGACTGGCTGCCGGCAAGTACGACATCGACGTTTCCGCTCCTTCCTTCCTCAGCACCTTGCGTCAGGATGTTGCGATTGCGTCCGGCTCCAGCAAGGTCATCAACGTTACCCTGAAAACTTTGCTGGAAGCGGTCAGTATGCTGCCGTCGCTCAAAAAGGGCGACACGGACGACGACAGCTGGAAGTGGACGTTACGTTCCACCGCGAACCGTCCTGTTCTGCGCTTTGACGGAGACACCGCCATCATCGTCGAGACCGAGCGGGAGGGCCAGCCCTTGAAAGGGACGCTGGCGCTTATGGCGGGCGCGGCCGGCGAAGGCTACGGCAGTGCGGCCGACCTGGGAACTGCCTTCAACATCGAGCAGTCGCTGTTCCACACCGGAACGCTGGGACTCGCCGGAGACCTGGGATACGGAAGCGGCGTGCCCGACGGCGTGGTTCGCGCCTCCTACGGACGCAAGACCGATAACGGAGACCAATCTCTGGCTTTGCTGGTGCGGCGGTTCTCTGCCCCGGACACCGTCCCCCATAACGGAGCGCTCGCAGCGATCGCAATGTCCTACCTGGACAGCTACTCGGTCAGCAACCTGATGGATGTGCAGGTGGGCGCTGAGGGGCAGGCCATCGAGTTCCTGGGACGCGAGGTCAACGCCTTCCGGCCCTCGGCGACCATGGATATCCACCTGGGCGAAAACGCCATCCTGGAGTATCGCTACGCTACTTCCGAGCCCAATACCCGGGCCAGCAAGGGTTTCGATTCAGCCCCTGCCGACCTCAGCGAGACGGGTCCCCGGATGACCATGGTGAACGGGCAGCCGCTGCTGGAGAATGCTCATCATCACGAGGTCTCGCTCTCGGAGCGCATGGGCGCCAACAAGCTTCAGCTTGCCTACTACAGCGACCGCGTCAAAGACCCGGCGTTGCTCGGCGTCGGCGATATCGATGTCCCTACCGGCGACATTCTGCCCGACCCGTACTCCGGAACTTTCAGCTACAACGGTGGCGAGTTGCAGGCTCAGGGCGTTCGCTTCGTCTTCCAACGCAGGTTGTCCAACAGCGTCACGGCGACGCTGGATTATGATTACGGCGGGGTGTTGGAGTTGCAGCAACCCGGCGTCAACTGGACTGCGGTGTCGAGTAATCTTGAGCACGGCTGGCGTCACTCGGCCGCTCTCAAGCTGAATGGCACCCTGCCCCGCAGCAAAACGAAATGGATTGCCTCCTACCGCTGGACCAGCGGGCAGACGCTGGTTCCGGTCGACATTTTCAACGCATCGGCGGGACAGACCGATCCCTTCTTCAATCTTTTCATCCGCCAGCCGCTGCCCCACTTCCACCTGATGCCGGGAAATATGGAAGCCCTGATCGATGTGCGCAACCTGCTGGCGCAGGGCTATGTGCCCGTGGTCGGACCTGACGGCAACACCGTGTACCTGGTGCAGTCGGCACGCAGCGTCCGCGGCGGACTGGCGTTTACCTTTTAGCGGCTCGGGATTCCAGGCTAGACCCGCCGAAACTCGGCGGGTATTTTCTTGCAACGTCGACTCGCCTTACGGCTTGCTCAAGTCCGCGGGGAAGGACTTGAACTCGACCTGCCGTTGCATGGCTTTCTCGGCGCCCTGGGCATCGGTAGCGTGCTGAATCAAGGTGCCCTTGATCACTCTGTAGCCTTCTTCCGGCGGTTTCTTGCCCGAGGTAGTGATAATCGCCCCACTGAAGTCGTACCACATGCCGTGGATAATTCTTGTCGTGAAGCTGACGTGGTTGCCTTGCAGGGACGTCTTTTCGAAGAACTGGTCGACGACCTGCCCCTTATCACTGTCGGAATCTCCGAAACGCGAGATATAGCCGGAGAGCTTGCCATCGTCGACCGTAAGCTGCACAAACTCGCCTTCGCGCAAAAACGAATACATGCCGGAAATATCGCTCGCGGCGTCTGCTGACTTGGCAGATTGCTGAACGGCTGCGGACGCAGTTGGCGGCCGGCTGATAGGCAGGCTAAGCAGGCAAACCGCAAGAGTTATCAAGAAATGGCTTCTCATGCTTTTTCCATAGTACTGCACGCGGCACATCGGCAACCCGCCCTGGCCATGTACAATGTGCTGTTTTCTTAGTGAGGCAGTTATGTCCGTTATTCGATTCCTCATGTTGTTGTCTCTGGTGATCTGGATTGGCGGCGTGATTTTCTTCGCCTTCGTGCTCGCGCCCACGGTCTTCAATCCGGCTATCCTGCCGACCCGCGAGTTGGCCGGCAATGTCGTCAACCGCAGCCTCAGCATCCTGCACGGGATGGCAATTTGCTGCGGCGTGGTGTTCGCCATTACGTCGATGATCGATTCGCGCGTGGTGAACGGCGTCGCCGAACCGTTCGCGGCGCGTAACCTTCTGATCTATCTGATGATCATCCTCACCCTGGTCAGCATGTTCGGCGTCGGCGCCAAGATGCAGGTGCTGCGGAGGCAGATGGTGATGATCGACAATGTTCCGCATGACGATCCGCGCCGTGTCGAGTTCAACCGGCTGCACCGATGGTCCACGCGCCTCGAAAGCAGTGTTCTGGTGCTGGGGCTGGCATTGCTGTTTCTCACCGCAAGGCGACTATCATAGAGCTGTTTCAAGTTTCACGTTTCGAATTTCGAGTTACAGCCTTCGTGCCAGTGCGGAGGCGTCCACTTTGTCACGATCAGTTTTGTTCTTATTGCTAAGAGCTAAGAGCGAACAGCTAAGAGCCTCGCGAAAAGCGAATGGCGAAAGGCGAAAAACGCACTCATGAAAACCGGCATCATAGGACTCCCCCAGGTAGGCAAGACTTCCCTGTTCGTCATGTTGACCAAGCAGCAGGTAACGCAGCGCTCGGGGAATCCCCGCGAGGCGCACCTTGGCGTCACCAAGGTTCCCGACGACCGCCTCGACCGCCTGGCTGCCCTCTATAACCCCAAGAAGCTGGTCCACGCCAGCGTGGAGTATGCCGACGTGGCCGCGCTCAGCAAGGAAGCGCTGAACGAGACAGCATTTGCCGCGAACCTGCGCAATGTGGATGCGCTGGCCCACGTGGTGCGCGTCTTCGAGGACGACTCGATTCCGCACGTCGGTCCCGTCGACCCCCTCCGCGACATCAAGAACATCGACTTCGACCTGATCGTCAATGACCTTGGTCAGGTAGAGAAGCGGCTGGAGCGTGTGCAGAAGGATCTGAAGAAGTTGAAGTCGCTGGAGAGCGAACGCGAGCATGATTTGCTGTTGCGCGCCAAGGCCCACCTCGAGACCGAGCGCCCGCTGCGCGAGATGGAGATGACGCCGGAAGACAAGAAGCGTGTCCGCGGCTTCATGTTCCTAAGCGAGAAACCGATCCTCTACGTCCTCAACATTGGCGAGAGCCCGACGCTTGGCAAGGACCTGGAAGAGGCAGTAGCGAAGTATGGCATTGGCGAGGTCGCGTCGCGGCCAAACACCGGGGCGCTCGCGGTCTGCGCCAAAGTTGAGGCTGAGCTCGCTGAGATGAGCGACGAGGATGCTGCCGAATTTCTCTCCAGCTATGAACTGACGGAAAGCGGGCTCGTGCGGCTCATCCGCAAGAGCTACGAGCTGCTGGGCCTGATTTCATTCTTCACCGTCGGCGAAGACGAGTGCCGGGCCTGGACCGTCGAGCGCGGCTCCAAGGCGGTGAATGCCGCGGGTGCCATTCACACCGATCTGGAGCATCATTTCATCCGTGCCGAGACCATCCACTGGGACCAGTTGCTGGAAGCCGGCTCCGAAGCCGAAGCCCGCGCCCGCGGCACCTTGCGGCTGGAAGGTAAGGAGTACATCGTGAAGGACGGCGACGTGATGCACATCCGGCACAGCGGGTAGGAATGCGGCAGCCAGTTGCCAGCTCCCAGTTCCCACCCGCCTGTGTCAGAGCTGAAGGTCTGATTGAGGACCGACTTGGGTGTCGGCAGCGGCGTTGACTCCTTATTATGAGTCAAGTAAGCTCATGTCATGGCTAAAAGGCTGCAGGTCATCCTGCAAGATCCGGAGTATCGGGAGATCCAGCGGGTGGCGCGCTCGCGCCATATGAGCCTTGCGGAATGGGTACGCCAGGCGCTGGAAGCCGCACGCCGCGAGGAGCCGGCCGGCAGTCTTACCCGCAAGCTGGAGGCGATCCGTACGGCGGCCCAACACGAATACCCGGCAGGGGAGATGGATGCGATGCTGGCAGAGATCGAAGCCGGCTACCTTAACGGCCCGCGCGCGTGATTCTCATCGATTCCAACGTCCCGATGTATCTGGTGGGCTCGCCACACCCCCACAAGAACGCCGGACAGCGGCTGCTGGAGAAACTGATACGCGGCCGAGAGCGCCTTGTGACTGACGCCGAGGTCTTGCAGGAGATCCTGCACCGCTATGTGGCCATCGATCGGCGCGACGCCATCCAGCCCACCTTCGATGCCCTCCTTGGTGTCGTCGATGAAGTTCTGCCCGTCACTCGCGTGGCAGTGGAACGGGCCAAGGAGATTGTTCTAGGGTATCGGCGGCTCTCCGCTCGGGATGCCGTGCATGTCTCCGTAATGGAACAGCATCACATCGCACAAATCCTCAGCTTTGATGCAGGTTTCGATTCGTTCCCAGGCATCTGCCGGATCTACTGATCCAACCAATGGCTGCCGGGGCTAAGGTTCGCGCACGGGCAGAAGCCCGTAGGGATGGCAGGGTTCCCGTCGGTGCCCAATTCAATCAGCCCAAACACTCGCCCTACGGAATCACCACAAACCGTCGTCCGTGCTGATCGCGTTGCCAGGCTGCTTCAATGCCCGCGAGCGGAATTTGCTCCGTCTCGATCTGAAGCTCCCCGCTGACCGCGTGTGCCATGACTTTTTGCAAGGCGTCAGCCAGCGCCTCACGCGGCGGCATTCCGGCAGTCCCCATGATCGTCAGCGGCGTGCTGCGCAGCACAGCGGCGGGAAGTGAGATCGTGGGTCCAGCGCTCTCCCCAACCTGGACATACCGCGTCTCGGATCCAATAGCAGCAAATTCTTTACGTGTGATCGCAGCTAGAAATGCCTCTGCCGGTTGCCCCCACAAGTAATCGATGACGACTTGAAAACCTGACGAACCGGCCTCGCGAGCGAACGCCTCGCTTAGCTCGCTGTCGGATGAGTCGAGCCGAATGGTCGCGTCAGCGCCGTGCTTGTGCAATGTGCTCAACGCTTCGTGATTGCGGCCCGCGGAAACTACGCGAGCCGCGCCGAGAAGCTTGGCGATCTTTGTTGCCAGCTTACCCGCTACTCCTGTCGCACCAAGGATCAGGACATTTTCGCCTGGCGCTAGTTTTGCGCGGGCAGCAAGCGTCAGCCAGGCAGAAACGCCAGGATTCATGATGGCCGCTGCGGTTTCGTCGCTCAAGGCATCCGGTAGTGCAAAGGCAAAAACGCGCCGTACCACGGTGCGCTCCGCCATCGCACCATAAGGCGGGCGGGGTCCGCCGAAAAACACACGGCTTCCATCGTCCCGATGCCCTACTCCGTCGATGCCGCAGACCGTGGGCAGCGCGTGCGTACTGGCGTAATGCGAGCCACTGGCCAACTGCTTGTCGACTGGCTTCAACGCGGCAGCATGAACATGTACGATCACCTCGCCGTCGCCCGCAACCGGCTCCGCGAACGGCCCATATCGCGGCGGCTTTCCCAGCGTGTGCAGAACGGCAGCATTCATGGTGGCATTGATTTTACAGGCAGGAGGCGGTCGCACAAAGGGTCGGAACAGCAAAACCTGCGCTCTGCTATTCTGCTCGCTTAATGTCCCCTATCCTCACCAGCATCTTGCTTGGCCTGACGGCGGCAGCAGCGAACGTCTTCGGCGGCGCCGTGATCGTGCAGAAGCACTGGGAGCGCAGTTACCTGCGCTACTTCGTGGCGCTTGGCGCGGGATTCATGCTGGCCACTGCGCTGGTCGAGATGGTTCCTGAGAGCCTTGCGCTGGCCGGCCGCAACGGCGCGTTGTTAGTGCTTGCCGGATATCTGCTGGTCCACTTCTTCGAGCACACCATCACGCCGCACTTTCACTATGGCGAGGAGACCCATTCCGATGAGTATGTGCACTCGCACCGGCGCGTGTCGGTACTGTTCGGGCTGATCATCCACACCTTCTTCGACGGCATCGCCATTACTGCCGGCTTTCTGGTCTCGCCGTTTCTAGGCTGGATCATTTTTCTCGCCATCTTCCTGCACAAGATTCCGGAAGGCTTCACCGTGACCTCGGTGATGCTGGCGAGCGGGTTGAGCAAAGGGCGGTCGTGGTTTGCCTCAGTGCTGTTGGGACTGTCAACGCTGGCGGGCGTGTTCACCATGGCAATCGGCAAGCACGCGGTGAGCTACGGATTGCCGATCGCGGCCGGGGTCACGATTTATGTTGCCGCATCGGACCTGATTCCGGAGGTCAATCGCGAGCCCGGCGTCAAGATGGCGCTGGTCGTGTTTATTGGTGTCGCAGCAATGTTCCTCCTCGATCGACTGGTGCACCTGCTGCACTAGATGCCTTATAAACTGGTTTATCAGATAAGCTTATTTTGTAATCATTCGAGGTCATCATCATGTTTACTGGATTAGTGGAAGAAGTCGGGACCATCGCCAGCATCGCGGAGAGCGGCGGCAATCATCGCATCACCATCAACGCGCCCACCACGGCGAAGGAGTTGAAAGAGGGCAACAGCGTGGCCGTCAGCGGAGTCTGCCTGACTGCGCTCGACATCAAGCCGGAATCGTTTTGCGCTGACCTCGCCGCCGAGACCTGGGCGCGGACATCCCTTTCCCGCATTACCCAGGGCGCGCAGGTAAACCTGGAACTGCCGCTCAAGGCCGACGGACGCATGGGCGGCCACATGGTGCAGGGGCACGTGGACGGCACGGCGCGCTTTGTGGCGCTCGAGCCGATTGCCAATGCTGACGACTTTTGGCTGCTGCTCGACATTCCCGAGGACCTGGAGAAATACGTCGTTTTCAAGGGATCGATCGCGGTGGAAGGTATCAGCCTGACGGTGGCGAAGCTGGAGGGCCTGCGGCTCACAATTGCCATCATTCCGCACACCATCAAGATGACGAACCTGGGATCGTTGAAGGCCGGCGACCCGGTGAACATCGAGACCGACATCGTCGCAAAATACCTGGAGAAGTGGACGCACCGCGACGAGCAGACCGGCTCCCTCACCGTCGACCGGCTGGTGGCACAGGGATTCTAGCTGCGAGCGACGAGCTCCGAGCTCAAGCAAAGTCCGTTAACTTGCCTCTTTGCCGCAGGACATGCAAAACCTGCTTCCGGGAACCAGGCCTGTTCCGCATTTTGTGCAGAAGCCTTGGAAGGCCCGGATGGTTGGCTGCGTTGTGTTGGCGTTGGCAGCCGCCTGGGCCCTGGCCAGCGTTTCATAAGCCCCATACTGGCCTGTGGAGGACGTGACACCCTTCGGACTTGGTCCGTACCGGTTAGGGCCTGGGGTGCCATCCAGCACATGGAAGACAAACAACACAAGACCGCCCAAGGGTACAAGGGAGATGAACAGCCAGCCTCCGCCAAGATCCGCGTCATGCAGCCGCCGTACTGATACCGCCAGCGCTGGAACAACCGTCGCCAGTACGTATGCAAGAAAGACCAACAGCGCGGGTACGCCGGCGAAGGAATCCCTGCCGCGGGCAATCGTCGAATGTATCTGCAACGCAAAAATACACATCAGGACGACGATGATGATCCCGTTCACCAACTGAAACATCCAGTACTCTTTCCGCCTTGCCCTGCCTTCAAACACGGCATACTTCTTCATCACCTCCAGGTACCAGTACATGATTTCTCCTAGGCGCTTTGGGAATCCTGTGGGCATTGTGTGATGCAGGCGAGCGCTGAGGCAACAGAAAACGGCGGGTAGTACTCAGACAGTGCGGCCTTACGGCGTTTCGAAGCGGGGCTGGTGCTCCGGCCTTCGTGCGCCGAAGTAGTGTTCGAA